>JAQGJF010000203.1 GCA_028290765.1 Tardiphaga sp. | reverse complement strand
AAGCGGGGCGGTGCATCGCCCGCAGCACTTCGTCGGGCATCGTGGTGGGCCCGGGGATGGCCAGAAACTCACGCCCCGCTCGAACGACCATTGTTGTTTTTCCTTGTTGGCAGTGGGGCCATGCTGGCATGGCAGGAGGTGGATTCAAAGCGGATCAGGAGATGATGCATGCCGCGCATGGGTTCGAATTTCAAGACCGCATGGACACCGTTGGTGTATCCGCGCCGAAGCGTTGGCGCGTCGATCCGGCTTCCAGGCCAATGGTTTTTCAAGGCGACAATCCCGGGTTGCAAACTTCGGAATCTTCTATAGCATTTGCTCAAGGCTGGGGTCTTGTCCCGCAAAAGGACAAGGATGGGGTTCAACTTGCAGAGAAATACTATTGATCGCGGAACGAATAGGTTTCCGTTCGCTGCGTTTCGTTACTTGTTTGTGATCCTGTTCTTTTTAACGCCCGATATCGTCCAGGCGGGCTACCTGGACGAAAACCCGGAAGAGGTTTTCTCCAGTGTTTACGACCGTCTGGGAGTCTTGCCGCTGAGGGCGGCCCGGGACGCTTTTATATGGCTTCGCCTCGAAGAGCTGAAACGCGAGCCATGCGACCAGAAAAGCGTCGGCGATCTTGCGCTCATGCTCGACAAGCTTGGGTATCGGCGGGAGGCCGCGAATGGCCTTTACCGGTTTTTTCAGAACTGCGGAGCACCGCTGTCGGCGCTGCAAAAGTCAGTCGACATATACCTCAAGCTGACGGATTATGAGAAGGCGGTCGAGGTCGCGGACGAACTGATCAGGCGTGAACCATCCAGTCACAATGCTCACTATTTGCGCGGTGTTGCGTTCGACGGCGTCAAGGATTTCAAGCGTGCGCTGGTCGATTATGCGGACACGATCGAACTCTTCTCGAACAAGAAAGCCATAGGGAGTCAGGTATTTGTTCGCATGGCCGCCGCGTACGCGGCGCTCGGACGATTCTGCGAGGCAGCCGCGCCGATCAACATGTGGGTTTCGTTCGATGTCGCCACTCGCGACACCAGCCAAACCCAGAAGATCATTTACGACTATGAGGCGCGTGGCAACTGCGTCGTACCTAAGCAGAATCTGAAAGAACGATTTCCGGTTCACGGGCAAAAGAACGTGGTTACCGTCAAGGCGGAAATCAACGGTGTGCGGGGAGTCTTCGTTCTCGACACGGGAGCGAGCTATCTTTCGATGAAATCGGCCTTCGCCGAGCGCGCCAAGATCCCCCTCGTCGACGCCAGTGAGATCACACTGATGACCGCCAACGGTCAGGCCAAGGGCAAACTGTCGAAGGCCGACAAAGTCCTGCTCGGTAAACTGGAAGCGGCGAACGTTCCCGTTGTGGTCCAGAAGGTCGATGAGAAAAGTTATGGGGTCGGCGTCGATGGTCTTCTCGGCATGAGCTTCCTGTCACGCTTCGAAGTCCAAATGGCCGGCGGATTCATCGAAGTCCGCACCCGCGGTCAGAAAAAATAGCCCGGCTCACGCGTTTAGCATGGTCTTGTCCGAAAACCGGTGGCCACTTTTCGGGATCATGCTCTAGTTTTTCACCGCATCGGCGATCGCTCGCCATAGGCTGTCCTTGATTTCGGTCGCCGCCGGACTGGGAATGGTGACAGCGGGACCGTCGCGCTTCCGGCACGCCTCGACCAGGCGCAGGATCCAGACTTCGCCGTCGGTGTAATAGAGGTCACCGCCGCCATTGCGACCCGCGACCGTGGGGCCGATGCCGGTCACCTGATATTTGGCGTCGACCATCCCGGCCGCTTCCAGGTCGTCTGCCAGCGTTTTTCGTTCGGCGTCGATGTCGGCGCCGATATGATGCGTGATCGCGCCGGTGTAGTTGCTGACGCCGACGCTGCGATCGAAGGTGGCGTCGCCGAGCCACACCGGACGGCCTTCGTCGCCCTTGTCGAGGACCTTCCAGAAGCGGACGTGGTGACGATGGTCGGCGCTGCCGCCGACGGGCTTCTCGAAGGCGAGATCTTCGGCGCGGCCGAGATAGTACAGTTTGCTGACAGGCGCATCGCGATAGGGACGATCCAGCAACACGCTGCCGACGATTTCGATCGACGACCGGAGCGTCACCGGATCGGCCGGATACCAGCCGGCCGCGTGCATGGCGCACAGGACGTCCGCGTTGTCGCCAACCAAGCCGACATTGATCGGATCGCCGGGGATACCTTGCGCCGTCAGCGTCACCATCGATAGTCCGGCGAGGCGCTTCTGGTGTTCATAATGGGTCCAGAATGTCGGCAGCAGAAGGTAGGCGAACAGCCCATAGGCAATCAGGACGAACAGCAACAGCCATTCGGCTCGCCTCAGCCGGCTAACTCGCTTCGGCGCCGTCGAGTTGGCATTGTTGTCGTTATCAAGCTTTGCCACGACATCGGGCCCTCACGATTGCGGGCCGCGAGGGTGGCACACCGGATTGGCACTGTCATCGCTTGGTCTCGCGGCAGCCCGCGGCTTCGGCGTCGTCCACCGAGCAGAACCAGCGCGTGCCCTTGCTGACATGCATCTTGATCTGGGCATACCAGCGGCTATTGGGCGTGTGATAGATGCATTCACCGGCGCGATTGACATTGCCCTTGATGGTGCAGTCCGGCGACGGTGCGACCGGTCCCGAAGCCGACGCGAGCAGGATCGCGCTGGCATTATCCGGCGGTTTGACGGCGCCCATGATGGTCGTCTTCTTGTTGCGGACGCGCCAGTCCCAGGGCGCGATGAAAGCGCCGGCCCACAGGCCGGCCTTGGCCTCGCGCGCAACTTTTTCGTCGGCTTCGTAGTCATGGGAAAAGCGAACGTAGGACAGCGCCCAGCCGCTTTTGACCAGCCATTTCTGGATGTCTTCGCCATCGACCTCGCATCGGGCTACCGAGCGGCCGCGGCGATCGGTGCTCCTGAGATGGCAGGTCCAGCTCTTGTCGCCGACATGGCGAACCAGTTCGTCGCGGGCCGCCGCACCGCAGGTCCAGCGTTCACCCTGCGGGTTGAGGCAAAGCTGGTCGATTGACGGCGCATCGATACCGCCAAGACGGATGCGGGTATTTCCGATCGTGATCTGGTCGCCATCGCGGATTTTGGGAATGCCGGTGACGTCGGCGGCGTTGGCAAGTGCCGGCAGAAGCAACAGGAGGATCGCAAACAGCAATTTCATGAACATGGGCACCGGCCACCTCGGGGCGGAATTGCGTCGTAATATGCTCGAATTGTGCGGCCAATTGGGCCGGCGCACCAGCACTCCGGGCCGATCGGGGCTTCAATTGTGCGCGATGACAGTTTCGTGCGGTCGGTTCTATCGGGCGGGCGGCCGTTGCATGATGGCCCGGCGCGCCACTGCGAGCCCCATCAGCACGAAGGCCGACGTCACCTCCGGCCCGCCGACCAGAATGCGCGTCGGTGTCTTCATCTTGTTCCACTCATAGGCCTTGAACGGCCCATGGCGGCCGCCTTCGCTGAGGTGGCTGACGATGCAATGCAGGGCCGGGGTAAACGTCCTTGTGTCGGCGCCCAGATGGCCCAGCGCGATCAGCGCCAGCGCGGCGTCGAATGCGTTCATCTCGGCGGCGATCAGCACGTCCTGGACGTAGATGAGAACCCGGCCGCGGATGAAGTCGAAGGCGCCATCAGGATCGATCGCCTGCTGCGCGGCAGATGGCAGCGTCAGGAATGCGGCGTAGCAGCGGCCGAAATAGGCGCAATAAAGTTCCGGCAGGTAATAGATATGAGACCGTGGATCGGTGAACGCGCCGCTGGCCACCAGCCGCCTTTGGAACCCGAGTATCCGCTGCAGCGTTTCCAGCCGCTGCGGGGTTTCGATGATCTGCCATCTCACGCAGTTGCGGAAACTGACCTCGAGGATGTCGAGGTTCAGGGTGGGATCGAGGTCATTGCCGAACGGCCGTTCGCCGGCAAGGTTGTCGATCCAGGTGACGACGCCGCCGTCATAATCGATGTTGTCGTTCAGCGGCACGGTCACCAGGGGTTCATTGGCGCCGCCGCCGACCTGATAGCCGGCGTAGAAGTCGAGCAGCGGCTGGTCGAGGATCGGATCGGTTGAGCCGGCCTGGGTCGCCGCCGAGAACGCGCAGGCGGTGGTGTCGCAATCCGGCACGTAGATGCCGAATCCGAGATCCTGTTTGATCTGGGCGAAAAAGCGGCTGAAGCGCGGATGCGGCAGCGGCGCCAGCGCGGTGACGACGCCGACCATGCCGCCGTCACGCGAGGGGACGTCCTCCCGGCTGGTCTTGAGACAGAAATCGATCATGTCCGTGATGGCGCGGCGCGACAAGGAGGCTTCCTCGGGAGATGCCAGATCGGTTTCGACGAAGCTCAGCAGCGCCTCGGTGAAGAACGCATCGTAATAGGCGGAGCGATGCCGGATTTGCATCGGCTCCCACATCGGCTCGGCGATGCCGGTCCAGGCGGGATTGATGAGTTTGCCGGCAGGCGATCGGGCAATGAAAATTCGCGCCAGGTTGAACAGCAGCGTCGAGTTCTTGTAACCGCGCGCATTGAGGCCGGTCAGCGCCATCAGGAATTCACGGCCACCGACATCGGGGTCCCCGGTCAGGTTGAAGGCGGCGTAGGTCGGGATGAAGCCGTTCCTGCCGAACGACCGCAGCAGATGCGCACCACAGCTGCGGATGACGTGTTCGATGTCGGCCATCGCGGGCGCGCGCGGCGGCGCCGCGAGCGGTTTTGGGCGGGGGTGCGACAGGCGTACGGTGTCCAGCAATTCCGCGATCGGCCCCCCGATGGCGGCCCAATCCGGGGATTCGTCGTCGCGGGCCTTGATCAGCGCATCCTGCAGGGCGCGGAAACGAACTTCGTCGCGCAATTCCGGCAGGCCGGCCCGCCGCAGCAGTGGACGCAGCCCCGGATTTCCGAGCGCCGTCTTGTAGAATTTGGCGAGGTGCGCGTCGCCGCCGTGGTGGCGCAACAGTATCGGATCGCACACATCGTAGAGCGAGGGTCCGTCCTTGCGGGCCGTCAGCGCACGGCAAGCCGCGCCGGCGAAATACTGAAGATTCATGGAATTTCTTTCCGAGCGACGTTGTCGCTCGTCCCACCAAGCCGCACCATTCCTCCCCGCGGCCAGGCAGCCGTCTACGAGGCCGCAAGCCATTGGAAAAACTACACGAACAGACAGGAAACACAAATGTGATGGACGTCACAGCGGCGCTTCGGGATCGGCGGCAAGCTGCGTTCATGGATCGCGTATTTCCGCCCCGACCCGATGGAGAGCGTCATGACGATAGATCCCTGCTCCGTGCCCCGGACCAGGAATATCGCTGGAAATACAAGGTGTTCGTTCAATGCGGCGGGCTTCGGGCGGATCTGCGGGAAGGCTTTCCGCAGTAACCCTAAATCCCGCCCGGTAGGCTTACGGGTTGCCCAAAGGGCTCAAGCGGGTTAACAGTCCCTTTGCTGCGGTGCCGCAATTTATGCACAATTGATCCGCATGAAGACTGGCACCCCCTCAAACCAAAATCGACGTTGGCGCGACCTACCTGCGCGTCCCTAACGATGACCAGGAATGAACCGTTATGCATGTCCGGCAGTTAAGCGTATCCCGCCGCTCGATCACGATCGCCGCCGCTCTGGCGGGACTGGTCTCGCTGGCGCTTGGCGCCCATGCTGCATTGTACAAGCGGACCCCCGACGTCGTGAAGGCGGCCACGGCCGACATGAATATCGAGCCGGTGAAAGCGGCTTCGCGGATCGCCCTGGTGATCGGCA
Organism: Tardiphaga sp.; assembly: GCA_028290765.1. Next base: position 10,520 of record JAQGJF010000203.1, on the reverse strand, counting down.
ATGGTCACTACCCCGACGCCAATGCGCCGCTGACCCAGTCCATCAATGACGCGCGCGCGCTGACCGGTGCCCTGCGTCGCGACGGTTTCGACGTCGACGTCGTCGAAGACGCCAGCAAGGACGACATCAGCCGTGCGGTTGAGCGTCTGAAAGCGAAGATCCAGCCCGAGTCGGTGGTGATGCTGTTCTTCGGCGGATACGGCGTTCAGGCCGGCCGCGAAAGCTATATGATCCCGGTCGATGCGACGATCTGGAAGGAATCCGATGTTCGGCGCGAGGGCATCAGCGTCGAATCCGTCCTGGCCACGATGAAGGAACGTGGCGCTCACGCCAAGCTCGTCGTCATCGACGCCTCGCGGCGCAATCCCTATGAGCGCCGCTTCCGCGCGTTCTCCCACGGCCTGGCGCCGATCAATGCGCCGGACAACGCGCTGATCCTTTCGTCCGCCACGCCGGGCAAGGTTGCCGACGATTCCAAGGGCCAGAACAGCGTGCTGGTGGCCGAACTGCTCAATAATTTGAACGCGCAGACCGGTGTCGAAGCGGTCTTCAGCAAGACGCGCCTGGCGATCTCGCGCGCTTCCGAGGGCGAGCAGGTACCGTCGGTGTCATCCTCCCTGGTGGAAGATGTCCGTATCGGTTCCGGCATCGTGGCTGCGGCCGAGCGGCCGACAGCCAAGCTCGACTGACGCTTGCGATTTTTAGCCTCGGATCAAGTCCGGGGTGCCCCTCGGATCACGTCCGAGGGCATGCTTTTGCGGATCGCCATCTACTTGGTTTCCACCGCCCTGACCGGGTCGCCTTCGCGCAGCAAGGCGCCCGCGCGCGCGACCACGACGTCGCCTTCCGCAATTCCTCCACGGATTTCGACCTGGCCCGCGGACATCAATCCCACTTCGACACTTCGTGTCTCAACCCGCGCCCGGCGCACCACCTGAACGACGGTGCCGCCCGTCCCGTAGAGAATGGCGGTCAGCGGCACCGCGACGCCGCAGCTTTCGCCGGTCTTGATCAAGGCCCGACCGGCCGAGTTGACCAGCAAGCGCTTCGGTGAGCTGACCGTCACGAAGACCTGACCGAGCTGGCTGTTGGGTTCGACGGTGGTGGACACCCGGCGAACCTTGCCCGCGACCTCGCCCGCGCCGACGATCTTGATCTTCGCGACCTGGTCAACGGCCAGCTTCGAGAGGTCCCGGGTCGAGACCTGGCCGACCAGATCGAATTCATTGCGGGCAATGATGCTGAACAGCGCCTCGCCCTTGCCTGACGCGATCGCTCCCGTCACGGCGGACGAGTTGCTGACCAGGCCTGCGACGGGCGCCTGAACCGGTGTCGCTCCTCCTTCGGGAAGGCTGAGCCGGGCGAGGGTCTGGCCGGCCGTCACCGTCTCGCCGGCGTCGACCAGGACCTCCGCCACCTTCAGGCCCGGGCGATCCGGCCGCACCGCGATCTCCTCCCGTGGGATGAGCACTCCGGAGACCTCGGCAATGGCCGAGAAACAGAATTTTGCCGCCTTGAGGACGGTGACCGTGGCACCTTTCGGGGCGTCCGGATCGTCGGCAGCGAGGCATGGCTGGGACGTCGCACAAATCAGCGCGGCGACGATCAGCGTCGCAACGCGCTTCGCCGGTTCGCGACGGCGCCGGCCAGGTGACAAAAAATCGGCAGTGAAAAAATTCATGATCGACATTGCAATTCCGTTTTCAAAACTATTCGTATCGTTCCGCCGGAATGCCCGGCGGCCTTCATGCTAATCTATTGAAGCACAGCTCCAGAGCCAAGCGGCGAAAACGTCGATGCGGCTACCGGCCATCACGACTACGTCCACGGACCACGGACAGCGTAGCGCCGGGCTTTTTGAGGTCTTCGGCCGGCTCCTTCCAGCGCAGAATTTCCACCGCCAGCACCGGGTGATTGAAGCCCTTCAGATTCAATGCATCGATGGGGGCGGCTTCGGTCCATTGTTCGACCATGCCGAAGGCACGCTGGCTGGCGATGATCTGGCCGGCCTTGGCCTCGTCGCAAAGCCGCGAGGCAAGATTGGTGACGCTTCCGATCGCGGCATATTCGAGCCGGCGTTCGAAGCCGATCTGGCCCAAGGTGGCGTAGCCCAGCGCGATGCCGACGCCGAACCCCAGACTATGGCCGCGGTTGCGCCATTTCTGGGTCAGCACGCCGATGGTGTCGCGCATTTCGACCGCCATCTTGATCGCGCGCCTGGTGTGATCGGCAAACTGGATAGGCGCGTTGAACAGGACCATCACGCCGTCGCCGGCATAGCGGTCGAGCGTGCCTTCGTAACGGAAAATAAGTTCGCCGAGTGCGGCATGATATTCGCGCAGCACGTTCATGGCCTCTTCCGGCTCGGTGCTCTCCGTAAAGGCCGTGAAGCCGCGCAGGTCGCAGAACACCACCGTGACTTCGCGCCGGTGGCTGTCCAGCAGCGAATCGTGGCCGTCGGAGGAGGCGATGAGCTGCGCCACTTGCGGCGCAAGAAAGCGCTCGAGGCGCCGGATGCGCTCGATTTCCGCCAATTGCTTTTCGACCCGTTCCTCGAGCGACCGGTTCCAGTTCAGCAGTTGGTCGGTCTGCTCGCGCAGCTTGCCGGCCTGCTTCTGGACGGTCTCGTGGGCCGAAGCCAGTTCGCGGCCTTTCTGATCGACTTCATGGAACAGCCGCGCATTGCGCATCGCCAGCACCGATTGGTGCGCGAAGGTTTGCATCAATCCAATCAGGTTGGACGAAAACTCGCCGGTGCTTTTCCGCAGGATCACCAGTGAACCGAGAATGCCGGTCTGGTCGACCAGCGGTACCACCAGCACGGAATGAAAGCCGGCCGCGATCGCGACGTCCTTGAGCGGTTGGTCGGAAGCGTTGTCGAGATCGGATATTGCGATCGGCTGGCCCGATGTCGCGGCCTCACCGAGCAGGGTGCCGTCCTGGCCGATCGCAAGGTGTTCGCCGGCGCTGGAATAGCCGGTTCCGATGGCCTCGACGAGATCGAATCCGCGCCTCGATGCATCATAGCCATAGATCAGCACCGCGTCGGCCCGGGTGATTTCCTGCGCCCTGGCCGCGACGGTCGGCAGCACGGCGTTGAGATCGAGCGATGATGCCACGGCCCGTCCGACTTCCTCCAGCACCTTCAGTTCGTTCACCGACTGGGCGAGATCGCGGGTGCGTTCCTTCACCTTCCATTCGAGGTCCGAATAGGTTTCGGCGATCTGTCCGGCCATGCTGTTGAACTGACCGGCGAGTTCTTCGAGTTCATCGTCGGTCTTGACCTCGATGCGATGATCGAATTTGCCGGCGCCGAGCTGCCGCGCACCGTCGCGCAATGCCCGGATCGGAACCAGCATCCGTTTTGCCAGCAGCATGCCGGCCAGGATCGCAACCGCGAGGCCAAGTGCGACCAGGAACGCGATCCGCAGCAGCAGATCTTGGATCGGCGCCAGCGCCTGACTCAGCGGCTGTTCGAAGATCACGAACCAGCCGAGCTTCGGAACCGGCCGCTGGCCGGTCAGCACCGAATGGCCGTCGATGTCGGTTCCGGATTCAAGTGTTCCGCCGTCCGGCTTCAGCAGCGCCGCGACCTGCGGCAGCGCCGACAGGTCCTTGCCCTTGCCCGGGCCCTTGGTCGAGCTGGCGAGCACGAAGCCGCGCGGGTCGATGACATAAGCGACACCGATCTTGCCGACCTGCGCGTCGTCGATGAAATCCGACAGGAATCGAAGGTCGATTTCGGCGACGGTGACGCCGGCATCGCGCCCGGGATGAGCCATCGAGATCGACATCAAGGGGCGTGAATCGCGGAAAAAGGCCGGCGCGAAGTTGACGCCTTTGGCAACGGTCTGGCTGAATCGGAGGTCGCGCGAAAAATCCTCGGCGCTGCCGATCGACACCGAGGTGCGCGTCAGCCGCACTTGTTCGCGGCCGGACCCGTCGAGCTGGAAGATCTGGCTGACGGCCGGCACCTGGTTCATCAATTGCGCGTAGGCGTCCCGGCGCTGCTCGACGGTCACGAGGCTGGCGCGGGTCACCGGGCTGATCTGCCGTTCGAGATCGGACATCGACTGCTCGATCCGGCGTGCGGCGGCCTCGGCTTTCTCCGACATCGCATTGGTCAACGTGGCCTTGGTTTCGCGGTAGCTGATCCAGATTTCCAGGGCGCCGTTCACGGCGAGCACAAACACGACGAGGCCCACGAGCGAAACGACGTATTTGGCGAACAGGCCTCCCCGGCGAAACCAGATTTTGTCGTTGACCCCGGTCATCCAGATCCTCGTCCGCGCCACCCGGCCGGCGGCCGTGGCGAAGCAAGCTTTCCGAAGAACGCCGGCCGCCATGGCGGCCCCGGCCGGCCACGGCGCCAGCGTCCCGGATCCTGCCTTTAGCACAGTTTGGGAGGGATCGGCGGTGCAGCAATTCGCACTGCACCTCATGGATAATCGGATTTTAGCTACCGCCCGAACAGCTGCTTGAGGATGTCGTTCATCATCGGCGACTGCTCATCCGGCGGCGTCACGGGTTTGGCGGGAGCGTCCTGGGGGGACGCCTGAGGGGCGGCTTGGGGGGCTTGCGGCGGCTGGATCGCGGGGCTGCGAGTGGCTCCCAATCCTTGCTGGATCAGCGCGCCGAGGGTCTCTCCGAGCTTGCCCCCGAGCTGGTCGGATATGGCGCCGCCCGCTCCGCTGCCGCCAGGACTGCCTCCAAGACCGCCTCCAAGAGCGTCGCTAGGTCCGCTGCCGGTGGCCCCGCCGCCCAAGCTGCCGCTACCCAAGGCGCCGAACAGGCCCTTGCCCATTTCCCGGAGCTTGGCGTAGGTCGCGTCCGGATTGTCCAGAATGCCAGCCATGTCCGGGTAGATGGTCGGCGCACTCCAGGGACCCTGCATCACGACCGGGATGCCCAGCCCCACCGGATCGGTGGCGCCGCCCTGTCCCTGAAGGGTCATGACCAGTTTGGGCTCGACCCGGAGCGCCAGCGACTTGTTGGCGATATCGACCGTGCCGGTGCCGCTCATGCGCACCAGTGGCCCGACCAGCGCGAGATCGCCGGTCGTCGCCTGTCCGCGCTCCAGGCGGAACGAAGCGCCGAGCTGAGTGAGATCGGTGGTTTCGTCCTTGCCTTCCTGCCAGCCCGACAGCGTGCCCGTGGTCAGCGCACGGATCATCTTGGCGACGTTGAGGCCGCGAATGGCGCCATCCTGGAAATTGACGAAGGCCGATCCGTCGAGGCCGGACAGGATGGCGCGCTGGCTGGTGCCGCTGGAGCGAACGCTGATCTTCGCCTGCATCTTGCCGTCGAGCTTGTCGAAATCCGCGAGAGTCGACAGCAGTGGCAGCGCGCGCACGCCGACGAGATCGGTGCGCAGCGTGTAAGCCGGATTGCTGGTCCGCACATCCACGCCCAGTTCGCCATCGGCTTCACCGCTGTAGACGCCGAGATGGGAGAAAGTCGCCTTGAGCACGCCGCTGCCAAGCGTCGCGTCGACCGCGGCCGGGGCAAAGCGGGCGTCGCCGACATTGAGCTCGGCGGCGGACACCCGAATCTGGGCATCGACGTAATTCAATCCGGAAAGATCGATCTTCTCATTGCTCCAGGGCTGGGTCAGAGTCTGGTGAGTCTGCGCTGAATCAGTCTGCGGCGAATCCGCATTGACCGAGGCGCCGCGGGATGACGCCCCGATATCGAGCCGCTGGAAGTCGAGATCGACCTTGACCAGCGGTTTGCTGGCGAGATCGGCCGAAGCCCAGCCGTTGAACTGGCCGTCGCCGAACGTTCCGCTCAGTCCGTTGATCATCAGGACCGAACCGTTGAGACGAACCTCTGCCTTGCTCGAGAGCGGCTGCCGCAACAGGCCAGGGGCTTCGAACGTCATCTCGACGGGAATGTTCTGGCGCTCCGCCAATATGGCGGGTGCGGCCGCGGTGATCTCGAATTTGAGCGGTTGTTCGCCCATCCGCGCGCTGCCGGTCACATCGATCCGCCGGTCGGCGCCGGATCTGACGCCGGCGTTGATGCCGTCGATGCGAATTTCCACGCGATCGTGCGGGTTGGAAAAAACCACGGCGCCATCGGTCACCGTCACGTGCCCGACGGGAATCGTCTTTGCGTTGGCGTCGCCGGGCGTCGTCGTCGGTTTTGGCGCGGGGTCGGCGCGCCTGGTGCGTTCGCGCAGCAGCGGAACGCGCAGAACGGGACGGACAATGGCGAGTTCGGTGACTTGCGGATGGCCCGACAGCAGGCTTTGCAATGGAATGTCGGCCTGGACGCTGTCGAGCGTCAGGCGGTCGCTCACATCGCGGTCCTTCAGATCCACGACGGTGACGTCGTGCACGGTCACGTTCAGCGATGGCCACAGGCCGACCCGGGTCGCGCCGGCAATGACAATCCGATATCCGGTTTCGCGCTCGATCCGGGCCTGGATCGCGGAGGTCACGAAGCCTGAGGGAACGCCGATCGTCAGCAGGACGGCGACGACAACAATCAAGGCTGCGAGGACAGCCCCGGCGATTTTCAGTGCTCTCATGTCGATGTTCCAAACCGTACAAACGGCGTCGCGGCAGATACAATCACGCGTGATCGATCCGACAAGCCCGTTTTCGAAACCCAAATCGCCCGTCCATCAAAAATAATCCAAGGGTGCTGTAAAATTATGTGACTTATGACACATTCAGCCATGAACCGGTTTCAGGGAAATTTTGCCGAAGCAGGAAAAGCACTATTATTCAATAGATTAGCGTAAATTTGAAAACGTCGAAGCGTATCTCGTTCACGAAATCAATCCAGGTTTGGGGCGCATTGCCATGAGCACGCAGGCCGAATTTGCCGTCATCCTCAAAATGAATCCGATGTTCGCCGACCTTGGTGCCGACGAACTGCAGCGAATTTCAGGCCTTTGCCACACCCAGCAACTCGCTACCGGCGAGTTGCTGTTCCAGAAGGGCGACAATGGCGATGCTCTGTTCGGCGTCCGGCGCGGCCAGATCCGCATCGAGACCGGCACCGCTGAAGGCAACCGCCTGACGCTGAATTTCATGGGTCCCGGCGATCTGTTCGGCGAGGTCGCTGTGCTTGACGGCCAGCGCCGCACCGCCGACGCCACGGCCGGCGAAGCCACCGAATTGTTCGTGCTGCGCCGAGAAGACTTTCTTGCCCATCTCGAACGCGAGCCCCGCGTTGCGATCCAGCTCATCGCCTTGCTGTGCCAGCGGATCCGCTGGATGAGCGAGCGGATGGAAGAATCGGTCCTGCAGCCGCTGCCGGTGCGGCTGGCGCGCCGATTGTGTGCTCTGGCCTCCGACTTCGGATCCGAGGTGCATATTTCGCAGGAACAGCTCGGCGTCTTCGTCGGCGCGGCGCGCGAAAGCGTCAACCGTCAATTGCAGCAATGGCGCAAGGACGGAATTTTGGACCTGCAACGCGGCCGCATCCTGCTGCTGAACATGGGCCGGCTGACCGCCGTCGCGCGCAACGAATAGGGCGGTAGGACTTGTAGCCCGGATGAGCGCAGCGAGATCCGGGACTGACCTATCGGTCTGTTGCATCCCGGATGTCGCTCCGCTCATCCGGGCCACAAGCTGCGACTCGTTGAAATACCATGCCAACATCTACTTGTGTTCGAGCGCGGGTGGTGCGGCCGGCGGAGGCTCGGCGGGGTGTTCGACCTCGCCATGTGACGCGAGCAGCTTCCTGCCGAAGCGCCATGACAATTGGCCGAGACCGTCCATCATCACGAACATCGCCGGCACGAAGATCAGCGACAGCACCGTCGAAAATACCAGGTCGCCGATCACCGCCAGCGCCATCGGCAAACGGAATTCGCCGCCGGGCCGAACGCCAGCGCGCTCGGCATCATGCCGGCGGCATCGCGATGATGGTCATACCGATGCTGGCGATCGCACCCATCATTTGACTGTTACAGACCGTAGCATTAACTTGGCTGCGCTGCAATCGTCGCTTGAGCGCGCCGCGGCGTCCGCGCCGGTCCGCATCGTCGCGCGCTGAAAGACACCCGTAGCCGGTTGGGCCGGCACAGTCGTTCCGGACCAAGGATTGCGAGAGACCATGAGAGCGCAACTGCTGTTTTTTTCGGCCGTCATGTTTTGCGCAACGCCCGCCTTCGCCATCGGCAACGACGATGTGGGCGCGGCACTCGAGCAACGTTTCAAAGGCGATCGTACCGGCGCTTGCATCGCGGCCGGGGTGATTGACGACGGCACGATCGCGACCGCCTATTACTGTGCGGATCCGAATTCGCAGCGCCCATACGATGAGCACACGTCTTTCGAAATCGGTTCTGTCACCAAGACGATGACCGCGGCGCTGCTGGCCGAATTCATCGCGCGCGGCGAAGTTGCCCTCAGCGATCCGATCGCCAGGCTGTTGCCGCCGGGAACGCCGGTGCCGTCGTTCAACGGTCGCGAAATCACCATCGGCGAAATCGTGACCCACACCTCGGGCCTGCCTGTGGTCCCCGCCAATTACCGCCCGCCCGACGTGAACAATCCTTACGCCGCCGCGACCGAACGCGATTTGCTCGACGCATTGGCTGCGACGGAGCTGACACGCGCGCCCGGCTCGAAGTGGGAGTATTCGAATTTCGCGATGATCGTGCTGTCCTATGCGCTCGCCCAGCGCAGCGGCAAGGACTACGAGACGCTGCTGCGCGAACGTCTACTCGTCCCGCTTGGGATGAACGAGACCTATGTGGCCCGGCGCCCACCGCAGGTTCGTCTGGCCCAGGGCCACCTGCCCAACGGGATGCCCGCGGCGCCGTGGGATTTTCATCCCGACATGGCCGGCGTGGGCGGCGTGCGCGCGACGTTGCCGGACATGTTGCGCTACCTCGAAGGCCAGCTTGGCACCCGCGAGAGCGCGATCACGCCTGCTTTGGCGCGAACGCAGGATCAGGTCGCCAGCGTCGATGGCCATCGGATGGCGATGAACTGGAATCTGTCCACCCGGAACGGTCTCACCCGCATCTGGCACGAGGGCGGCACCGGCGGCTACTCGTCTTTCGCCGGGTTCGATCGCGCGGCGAAACGCGCGGTCGTGTTGCTCAGCGATACGGCACTGACCTCCAATGGCGGACTTGGGTCGCTCGGATTCCACTTGCTCGATCCTTCGAGCCCCGTCGGCGCGCCGCGCCTCGTCGCGACGGCCGACGCCGGATTGATCGGCGCGCTGGTCGGCAAGTATCGTTTGCCGGGCGGCCTCGGCATCGAATTGCGGCACAACGGCAGCAGCCTGACCATCCAGGCGGACGGTCAGCCCGAATTTGAAATGGGCTACGACAGTGCGGGTGACTTCTATCCGCTCAAGTTCGATGCGCTGTTGCGGCCGAAGCGCAAAGCGGAGGGAACATACACCTTCACCTGGTTTCAGGGCGGGGGCGCGCTGGAGGCCGAGCGCATGGGCCCGCCGGCGACGGTTGCGAGCAAATGGACGCCGACGGAAGCGCAGCTCAACGACTATGTCGGCAGCTATCCGCTGACGCCGGGCTTTGCGCTGCGCGTCTTCTCCAGTGGCGCGAAGCTCCTGGTGCAGGGGACCCATCAGCGGCCGCTCGAACTCGCGTCCGTCGAACCGGATGTCTTCGTCGCGGAGGTCGTCGGCGCCGAAATCGACTTCGCGCGTGACGCCAGCGGCAAGGTGGTTTCCCTGACCCTGAAGCAGCGCGGACAGGTCCTGCAGGGCGAGCGGCATTAAAGTGCGATAACGGATGCGGGCAACCGTCGTGATGAAGGGCGAGTGCCTGCCGCCGCCTTCAGCTCACTTCTGTTCGAGCACCGGCGGCGCGGCCGGCGGGTGCTCTTCGGGATGTTCGTTCTCGCCACTCGAGCTGAGCAGCTTCTTGCCGAAGCGCCATGACAATTGGCCGAGATCGTCCATCATCATGAACATCGCCGGCACGAAGATCAGCGACAGCACGGTCGAGAACAACAGCCCGCCGATCACCGCCAGCGCCATCGGCGAACGGAACTCGCCGCCGGCGCCGAACGCCAGCGCGCTCGGCATCATGCCGGCGGCCATGGCGATGGTGGTCATGACGATCGGCCGCGCGCGTTTCATGCCGGCGTCGATGATCGCCTCGTGACGCGGCTTGCCCTCGCGGATCGCCTCGACCGCGAACTCCACCAGCATGATGGCGTTCTTGGTGACGATGCCCATCAGCATCAGGATGCCGATCCAGACCGGCGTCGTGAGCTGCTTGCCGGTCAGCAGCAGCGCCATGATCGCGCCGCCGATCGACAGCGGCAGCGAGAACAGGATGGTGATCGGCTGCAGGAAGGTTCCGAACAACAGCACCAGCACCGCATAGACCATCATCAGGCCGGCGCTGATCGCGGTGGCAAAACCTTCCGACAGTTCGTTCAGGCTTTCGGCGTCGCCGGACGGTGAGACCCTGACGCCTTTCGGCAGGGTCTTCATCACCGGCAATTCGTAGATCTTCTTGGTGGCGTCGCCGAGCGCGGCGGTGCCGACCAGGTCGGCCGCCACCGTGGCCTGGCGTT
>JAQGJF010000886.1 GCA_028290765.1 Tardiphaga sp. | reverse complement strand
ACTGGCGTTTCTCGGCGTCTTTCATCGCGAACAGATGAAAAATGGTGACGCCCTTGCCGGCGTCGCAGAAATCATCGTCAGCCGGCATCACCCGCGGCACGCTGACGATCTGATAGGCGTCGATCCTGGTGCCATTCGGATGCCGGGTGCGCACCAGCCGCAATTTGCCGGTCAGGACATCGCCGGCCTTGATCGCCTCTTGGGCCTGTGCAGACGAGACAGTTAAGGATTCGCCTGCCAGCAACACCAGCAACAGCGCCGCAACGATGGAGCGGCTCACGGCTTGCCGACCACGCTCCATTTGGTGACCACGGCTTCGCTCATCTGGCCGGCTTCCTCGGCGCAGGCAACTTCATTGACCTTGAGCGAGATCTCCTTGCCGACGAAACCCTTCAATTTGGCCGCCTCGGCATCGTTGGCGGTGACGATCTGGAAGGTTTCGGGGCCGGTCTCCAGGTTGCAGAGCCCGCTCGGGGCCGGCAACCGGCGCGGCTCGCTGACCAGCTGGTAAGTGTTGACGCGCTTGCCCTTGGCGGCACGGCCCCGCATCGCATTGAGCTGGCCAGTCAGGACGTCGCCGTTCTTCATGATCTGCTGGGCCTGCGCGGCAGGCGCATCCACCATCACCAGCAGGGCGAGAAGGGTTGCGGCCAGGGCCGATTTACCGAAGTCAATTCGCGTCATAAGTCCTCTTCCGATCTTCGTATTCGATCCGAAAATCATGAGACGTTCCCGGAATCGAATCAGTTCAAACACAAATACAGCGCGATGATGACTTGATCAAAACCGCCGCGGGCTCTGCCCTCAAAACAGGGTCCGCTGCCGCATCGCCGCCGACAGCGTGCCTTCATCGAGATAATCGAGTTCGCCGCCGACCGGTACGCCATGGGCGAGCCGCGTCACCTTGACGCCGGCCTCCTGCAACAGGTCGGTGATGTAATGCGCCGTGGTCTGGCCATCGACGGTTGCATTCAAGGCGAGGATGATCTCGGTGACTTTCGCATCGTGTGCCCGCGCCACCAGCGCATCGATGGTCAGGTCCTGCGGACCGACGCCGTCGAGCGGCGACAGCGTCGCGCCGAGCACATGGTACAATCCCTGCGTGGCATGGGCGCGTTCCAGCGCCCAGAGATCGGCGACGTCGGCGACCACGACGATGATGGACGGATCGCGCCGCGGGTCGGTGCAGACGGTGCAGGGGTTTTGCGTGTCGATGTTGCCGCAGGTCTTGCAGACCTGGATCTTGTCGATCGCCACCTGCAGCGCGCCGGCCAAGGGCGTCATCAGGGCTTCGCGTTTCTTGATCAGGTGCAGCGCCGCGCGCCGCGCCGAACGCGGGCCGAGCCCCGGCAACCGCGCCAGCAACTGGATCAGGCGTTCGATTTCGGGACCGGCAACGGCAGAGGCCATCTCAGGTCAGGCCCAGCCCCGGCGGCAGCGACAGGCCGCCGGTCAGCGCCTGCATCTTGTCCTGCATCGCGGCTTCGGCCTTGCGCCTTGCATCGCCCATCGCGGTGACCAGGAGATCCTCGAGAATCTCGATCTCGTCGGCCTTCACCAGCGACGGGTCGATCTTGACCGCCTTTACTTCCATCTTCGCCGTCATGCGCACGCTGACGAGGCCGCCGCCGGACATGCCCTCGACCTCGATATGCTCGAGTTCATCCTGCATCGCCTTCATCTTCGACTGCAGCTGCGCTGCCTGTTTCATCATGCCGAGAAAATCAGCCATGAACAAAATCCTCTTGCGATGGTCGCATTAATCGTCGCCGTCGATATTTCCGGGCGACTCTTCACCAGTGGCATCTGATTCCGGCGGCTCGGGGGCGAGCCTGCGCACCTCGACGACCTTGGCGCCGGGAAACCGCGCCAGAACTTCCTTGACCCGCGGATCGGCTTCCGCGGCGCGCTCGCGCTCGCTCTGCTGCAACTGGCTCTGCGAGCGCAGCGTCGGCTGGCCCGGCTCGTTGGACACGATCACGGTCCAGCGCCGTCCGGTCCATTGCTCGAGCTTGCGTGACAGATCGTTGATCAGGGTGCGCGAGGCGCTGCGCTCCATCGCCAGTTCCAACCGTCCGTCCTCGATGCGAACCAGGCGAACGTCGGCCTCGAGCGCGGTCCGTGTCATCAGGTCGCGCTTTTCTCCGGCCAGCGCGACGAGTTCCGGAAAGCTCGAGATCTTGAGCGCCGCCGGCGCCGGCGGCGCCTCCGCCATCGGCGCGATCATTTGCGGCCGCGCCGAGGTCTCGCCCGAGCGCGGCGCGGACATTGCGCGGGCCGGCGACGACATCGACGACATCCCTGAAGCCGACACTTGGGAGGCAGGCAATTGGGCGGCCGGCGCGGCGCGCGGCGCGGTATTTCCACCCACCACCGGCGACGAACCGCCATTCTGGTCGAGCATCCGGATGGCCTCGTCCGGCGTCGGCAGGTCGGCGACATAGGCGATCCGCACCAGCACCATTTCGGCGGCGGCGGCGGGTCTCGTGGCGCCCTGCACCTCGGTGATGCCCTTGAGCAGCATCTGCCACATCCGCGACAGCACCCGCATCGACAGCTTGGCGGCGAAATCGCGGGCGCGCAGCCGCTCGGTTTCGCCGAATGCGACATTGTCGGCGGTCGCCGGCACGATCTTGACGCGGGTGACGAAGTTGACGAATTCGGCGAGATCGCTGAGCACCACGATCGGGTCGGCGCCGGTGTCGGATTGCTCGCGGAATTCCTTGAAGGCGCTGGCAAGGTCGCCGCGCGCCAGCGAATCGAACAGGTCGATCACGCGGGTGCGGTCGGCGAGGCCGAGCATCTGCCGCACCATGTCGGCGCGCACGGTGCCGGCGGCGTGGGCAATGGCCTGATCGAACAGCGAGAGTGAATCGCGCACCGAGCCTTCGGCGGC
>JAQGJF010000883.1 GCA_028290765.1 Tardiphaga sp. | reverse complement strand
GTTCGATCTTTTACGACCGCAGCGGCAGCGCGCGCAGTGTCTCGGACGTCTATTCGGTGCTGACGTCGCGCTACGCCAGCGCCGCCAATTCATCGACCACGCGCACGGCGATGGCCTCCGCGGGGGTGATGCCCAGCATGCCCGCAAGCGCTGTGCCCGTGGCGCTGGCCAGCGCGGCGCCGGCGACCGCGGCCGCTGCACCAATCGACAATGCGGCCTATCTGTCGAGCTTTCCCGATGTCCGCTCGGTCACGCCGGTGACGGCGACATCGACCTCGGCGACGGCATCGCCGACGCCGGCCGCCCCGATCTTCCGCTCGCTGTTCCAGGGCGGCGACCGTTCGGTGCCGGTGTCTCCCGCGGTTCAGGAATTGTGGGGCAATCGTTCGTCGCTCACCTCGGCGTCATTGTCGCGAACGCCAGACGTTCGCGCGCCGCAGCCGCTCGATCTGTTCAGCGATCGCGCCGGCACGTTCTCGAGCTAAATTTTTCCTGCAACAGCGCGACTTAAGCTCGATCGATATCCTCTCAACGTCTTTGCGAGGAGCTCTTGCGACGACCGCGTCCGCCGAAGCTCGAAGAGCGAAGGAGGAAGCAATCCGGTTCTTGCTTGCGGCTCCAGGATTGCTTCGCTCGCAATGACGCGGAGAGAGGTTTTCGCCTCGACTGATCGGCCTGTCCCCATCGTTGGGACGAGCGCTGTCTGCCCCAAACCTTAACGAGGCGTTGCGTTTTTCCTTAATGAAACGTCAATAAAACCAAACAGTTATGGTGAACCCTTTATTAAGCGGCGTGGTTTATTTTGTATGACAGTGGCATCGCGTCACGGTGTCGTTTCAGGTTGCGTAAGCCGGCAGGACCATGATCGTTCGGCAGTTCATCAGTTGGGTAAGAACCGCTCCCGCGGGCGAGCGTGCAGAGGCAACGCGTTCATTGGCGCGGGCCTGGATATTTTCAGACTTGTCAGAGGACGATCGGGCCGCCGCCGAAGGCGCGCTCCTGATGCTGCTCGACGATCCGTCGCCGCTGGTCCGCCAGGCCATGGCCGAAGTGTTCGCGGGCTGCGCGTCGGCGCCGGCCGCCATCATCGAAGCGCTCGCGGTCGATCAGCCGTCGGTGGCACTGCCGGTGCTCGAATATTCGCCGCTGCTGATCGACGCCGACCTGGTCGACCTGGTCGCGACCGGAAACACCGAGATCCAGTGCGCCATCGCGCGCCGCATCCATCTTCCCGCATCGGTGTGCGCGGCGATCGCCGAGGTCGGTTCGCCGGCATCGGCGCTCGAGCTGATCGAAAATCCCTATGCCGAGCTGGCGCCGTTTTCCTGGGACCGCATTGTCGAACGCCACGGCCATCTCGCCGCGATCCGCGAATCGATGCTGGTGCTGGAGGATCTGCCGGCCGCCACGCGGCTCGCGCTGGTCGCCAAGCTGACCGATACGCTGACGCAGTTCGTGGTGGCGCGGCAATGGCTCAGCGCCGAGCGCGCCGAGCGTGTGGCCGGCGAGGCGATGGCCCGCTCGACCGTGAACATCGCGGCGCGTTCGCGCGGCGACGAAATGTGCGCCCTGGTGCAGCATCTGCGCACCACAGGCCAGTTGACGGTCGGACTGATCCTGCGCGCGCTGCTGTCGGGCAATCTCGATCTGTTCGACCACGCGCTGGTGGAATTGGCAGGCCTGCCGCTGAGCCGGGTGTCCGCGCTGGTCTATGACGGCGGCGGTGCCAGCCTGAATGCGCTCCTGACCCGCGCCGGATTGCCGGAATCAACCTTCCCGGCGTTCCGCGCCGCGTTGGAAGCCCGCAACCAGATCGGCTTCGTGGGCACGGTCGGCGGCGCGACGCGGCTGCGCCGCCGCATGGTCGAACGCGTGCTGACGATCTGTGAGACCGACGCGGTTTCGTCGGAGCCGCTGCTGATCCTGCTGCGGCGCTTTGCCACCGAATCGGCACGCGAGGAAGCCCGTGTGTTCTGCGACGAACTGGCGATGGACGCGGCGGTCGCGCCGCATGATCTGATCGCGGCGTGACCCAATCGGAAAATG
Organism: Tardiphaga sp.; assembly: GCA_028290765.1. The sequence continues at coordinate 17,856 of JAQGJF010000883.1, read as the reverse complement.
CGTAGGATGGATTGAGCGCAGCGATACCCATCATGCTGCGCGGAGTGTGGCGATGGGTATCGCTTCGGGCTTCGCTTGTTGAGCTTCGGCGGACGGAGCCGCTCAACTCATCCTACAAGCTGATTGCGCGAAGAAACCTACTCCGCCGGAACGATGCTCGGCGCGAGGATGGCTTCGAGATGTTCGGGGCGATCGCGATTGACGATGGTCAGGAATTCGTCGGCCACGCCGCGCAGGCGGCGGCTCAGCTCGTTGGCGGTATCGATCTTGTCGCCGTGCGAGTGCTCGCGAACGATCGCCTGGATGGCATTGATGTGATGCGCGATCAGGTCGCCCGGCACCTTGTTCAGGTCCGGCGCGTGCTCGATGATGCGGCACAGGCTCTCGGCGGCGGCGGCAGCGGTGGGATAGCCGAAAGTGGCGGCGTCGCCCTTGATGTCGTGGGCGGCATGGAACAGTTCGTCGCGGGTGGCGGTATTAAAACCTTTCTTGAGAATGACGGCGTGGGCCGCAGCGAGCCGATCGCATTCGATCGACATCCATTTTCCGAATTCGCCGGACAATCCGGCCAGCGCCTTTTCGGCGCGCGCGACCGGATCGTCGGCGTCCTTTTCCTCGACATAGCGCATCACCCGGCGCAGCGGGTTGGGCTGGGTGATGACGTGATGGTCCGCGAAGGTCTTGACCTGCAGCGCCGGGGGCTTTTCTCGTTTCGCCATGATCGTTCTCCCGAGCCTCGCGCGCTATCCGGCGACGCGGGCCTTGTCGAGCAGCGAAGGCTGCTGCATGACTTCGACTTCGCCGCCGAGGCGCCGCTCTTCGCCGATATAGGTCGTGGTATTGTTGCGGCGGCGGTCCGGTCCGAAATAGTTCTTGGTCTTGATGAACGGCCGCGGGCTGGCAACCACGTTCAGGACCCGCTGATAAAGCCCCTTGGCGGAAATCGGCTTGGCCAGGAATTCGGTGACGCCGGCGTCGCGGGCGAGCGTGACCCGGCGTTTTTCGGAATGGCCGGTCAGCATGATGATCGGCGCGTAGGGATTGCCCTTGGCGTCCGGCTGCCGGATCATCTGGGCCAGTTCGAGGCCGTCGAAGATCGGCATCGACCAGTCGGTGATGACGATATCGGGCACGTAGTGGCTGTACATTTCGAGCGCGGTGGCGCCGTCTTCGCTCTCATAGACTTCGCGGGCGCCGAACGAATGCAGCAGGGTGCGCAAAATCCGGCGCATGTGCGGATTGTCGTCGCAGACGAGAAATCGCAGCTTGTTGAAATCGATGCGATACATGGTTCAGCTCTGAGCGCGCGTACCGACGGAGGGGGTATACCCGGCGTTAACCATAGACCGGCGTCGTTAACGAAGGGTTGCGATCGTGGCCAGCCTCTCCCGCGACGACCTCAACCAGTAAAACCCGGTTCCCGTGGCCGGCAGAGCGGTCCGGTTGGTCTTGAGGCCGGCGCCGCTTTGCGCGTTCGCCATAAGTAAACGCTATAGCGGCAGATTGCAGTTGTGTTTCCCCCGGCTTGGCACGGGAACGTACTCTTATCGTCATTAGCCGAAGAAAATTCATCTGGCCGAGACGAACGCCAGGAAAACGCCCGATACGCGCGCTCGCCAAAGCGGCCGGCGACGGTGTGGCTGCGGCCGGAGTCGGAAAATGGAGATTGGGTCATGACGCACAAACTTGATCGCAGGGCATTCTGTATCGCTATGGGCCTGATCGGTCTTTGGGCGGCATCGAGCGATGTCCGGGCCGAAGACGGGGCGATCCGGCTCGGCATCGTTGCTCCGATGAGCGGGCCTAATTCCCGATACGGTTCCTTCTCGTTGCGCGGCGCCCAACTGGCCGCCGAGGAAATCAACAATGCCGGTGGCATCGGTGGCCGCAAGATTACGGTCATTTCGGGCGATAGCCAGGGTACGCCGGTCGAAGGGGTTTCAGCCACTCGCCGGCTGATTGATCTGGACAAAGCCGATTTCATCATTGGCGACGTATCGAGCTCGGTGACACTCGCCATGCAGCCCGTCGCCGAGGATGCCGGCGTATTGCTCCTGAATGCCGCCTCGTCCAATCCGAAGATTACCTATGGTGCGGGCGTCGGCGGTTTCAAATGGACCTTCCGCAACTATCCGACCGACGAGAACCGCGCGCTCGTCGTCATCCAATATGCCGCCGAGAAGAGAGGGTTTACGAAGTTTGCAGTTCTCTCCGTCGATACCGACTACGGGCGCGCGGCCATCGAATTCACGAAGAAATATCTTCCCGGGTTCAAGGGAGAGATCCTGACGGAGGACTACTATAAGGAAGGAGAGGTCGATTTTCGCAGCGTGCTTGCCAAGATTCGCGACTCCGGCGCGCAAGCCATCATCATGTACGGCCTTGCCGACACGACGCCGATCATCGCGCGCCAAATGATCGAGGTCGGCCTGGCCGGCAAGATACCGCTGATCGGAAATGCGGAATTCAATACGGAAACCACCATCAAGGCGGCGCCGAAGGCGCTCGAAGGAGCCGTTGAGGCCGCTGCGTGGCTGCCGGCATGGGACTCTCCGAAGAGCCTCGCTTTCGTGGAGAAGTTCAAAGCCAAATATCGCGAGACTCCCAACAATCACGCCTATGTGCATTGGGAAACGGTTCATCTTCTGGCCACGGCCATCGAGGCCGCCGGCAGCGCCGACCGTGCCAAGGTTCGCGACGCCCTGTCCAAGATCAAGTATGACAGCGCCATGGGCGAGGTGACCTTCGACGATCACAATCAGGCCCGCCTGCCAATGATCCTGCTTCAAATCGAGAACGGCAAGCCGGCCATCAAGGGAGCCTACTCAGCCGAAATCAAGTATCCCGCCAAGTGAACGCGAGAGAGGGGTAACCGAAATGTTGTCCGCGATCTTCGAGCAGATCGTCAACGGCATCGTTTCCGGCTCCGTCTACGCCATCGTCGCCGTTGGAATGACGATGATCTTCGGTGTTCTGCGCGCCATCAATTTCGCGCATGGCGAATACTACATGCTGGGCACCTTTGGTGCCTGGTTTGCGATCGAATATCTGGAACTGCCGTATCCCGTTGCCATCGTGATTGGCGTGGCGGCAACCGCGGTCATTGCCGTCGTCGTCGGAAGGTTCGTGATGCAACGCATCGTGGGCGCGCCGCCGGAAACCGGAGTGCTGGCGACGCTCGGCATCGCGCTGGTCCTGCAGAACACCGTGATTCTCGTCTTCGGCGGCGGCTATAAATTTTTCTCCGGCGGCTACATCGAGCCAGTTTCAATCTTCGGCTTCACGCTGGCAGAGCAGCGCGTCTTGATCATCATCGTGTGCATTCTGGTCTTCGTCGGGCTGGAATTGATGGTCACCTACAGCCGCATGGGCAAGGCCATGCGCGCGGTGTCGCAGAACATCGAATGTTGCGCGGTTGTCGGCATCGACGTGCCCCAGGTCGCGCTTCGGACGTTCATTCTCGGAGCCTGCCTGGCTGCGTTGTCTGGCGTGCTGACGGCGCCGGTGAATGTGAGTGTCTACGGCGGGATGGGCGAAATCATCACCTTCAAGACCTTGCCGGTCATCATCATGGGAGGACTCGGCAATGTCCGCGGCACGTTCTTCGCGGCGATGATCCTCGGCATCGCGGAAAGCCTGGTGGCGACCTATGTCGGCCTGCAGTTCCGCGACACCGTCGGGTTCGCGACATTGATGCTCGTATTGATGTGGCGCCCCCACGGCCTTTTCTCTGCGCAAGCCCGCTTCTGATTGATCGAGGACAGACGATGTCACCCAACGATCTCTCACTCCCGGCGCCCGGACGCGATCTTCGGCTGCCGTTCGGCGTCGTGCTCGCGGCAGCCGCCTGTCTGGCCCCATTGTTCCTCGGCAATTATGCCTTGCACGCGATCATCATCGCGCTGATCTTTCTCTTGCCGGCCCACGGTCTCAATCTGCTTGTCGGCTATACTGGCCTGCTGTCCCTGGCGCAGGCGGCGTTCTTCGGCATTGGCGCCTACACTTCCGCACTGATGGCTGTGCATTTCGGCACGCCCTTTTATCTGAACCTCGTTGCGGCCGGGGTCGTCGCCGGCGCGATTGCGCTGCCGCTCGGCATCCCGGCGCTCAGGCTGCGCGCCACGTCCTTCGTGATGTGCACGCTTGGCTTCGTCATCATCGGGCAGGCCATCGCCAAGAACTGGATCAACCTCACCAGAGGCGACATGGGGCTGTCGGGCATTCCCAAGCCGTATTTCGCGTTGGGGCCGGCATCATTCACAATCTCGGGAACGACGAGCTTCTATTACCTGGTGCTCGTCATTGCCGCGATTGCCACGCTCGCGGCCTATCTGATCGTGCGCTCGGCGGCCGGGCGCAACATGATTGCGATCCGTGAGAACGAGACGCTGGCCGAATCCGTCGGCATTCCGACCTGGAGCTACAAGCTGGTGGTGTTCATGATCAGCGCCGCTTTCGCGGGCCTGGGCGGAAGCGTTTATGCGCATTACCTGACGGTGGTCAGCCCGCTCACTTTCCAGATGTATTATTCGACGACGATGCTCATCATCGTCCTCGGCGGCGGCGCTGGAACGATTTCTGGTGTCGTATTCGGCAGTTTGCTGTTCGTCGGGCTCTCCGAGGCTCTTCGCGTCGCGCCCGAGGTTCGAATGATCGCGTACGGGCTCTGCCTGCTGGCGCTGGTGTTCTGGTTCCCGAAGGGGTTCGCGCCGCTCATCGATCGCTTCTGGTCTTTTCTCAAGGAGCGGAAATGACCGGTCTGCCCATTCTTGAAATTTCCGGGTTGAACAAATCCTACGGCGCGGTCCGCGCGGTCGACAATGTCCATCTGCAGGTCAATCGCGGCGAGATCTGCGGGCTCATCGGTCCGAATGGATCGGGCAAGTCGACCTTTTTCGACTGCGCGTCCGGCCTGACCAAGCCGGACGCCGGCACGGTCAAACTCGACGGTCAGGACATTACCGGGTGGACGCTCAATCGCATCGCCCGCGAGGGCCGCATGCTGCGCTCCTTCCAGAAGACCGTGGTGTTCAATGCCCTTGATGTCGAGGAGAACCTCGTCATTGCCGGCCAGATGTTCACCTTTCCAGGCCTCTGGTCCACGTTCGGGATCGGAGCCACGGCGCGGGATCGTGTCGAGGCGTTGAGGGAACGCGCGCGCGAGCTGATCAAGATCGCCGGACTTTGGGATGTGCGTCACCAGCCGGCGGGGAAACTGTCGGGTGGCCAGCAGAAGCTCATCCAGTTCGCGTCCATGCTGATGCCGGAGCCCAAGCTCATCCTGCTCGACGAGCCGATGGCCGGCATCAATCCCAAGCTGATCGAGCGCGTGGTCGAGAGCATCCGCTTCGCCAACGAAAAATTCGGCGTCAGCTTTCTGGTGATCGAGCACAATATCGATGTCGTCACCGACATCTGCGAGCGCATCGTCGTGCTCGATCAGGGGCGCAAACTGGCCGAAGGGACACCCGACGAAATCGTTCATAACCAGGCGGTGCGGGAGGCCTATCTCGGTGGTTGATCCAAATCTTTCGATCAAAAGTCTCTCGATCAAAGGTCTGCGCGCCGGCTACGGCTCTCTCGACATCCTGAACGGTGTCGATCTCGAGGTGCCGCAGGGACAGTTTGTCGCCCTGTTGGGGCCAAACGGCGCGGGCAAGTCAACGCTCCTGAAGTCGCTTTACGGGATGACGACGATCAAGGGCGGCAGCATCGACTGGCAGGGCAGGAATATCGCCGGCTACAAGTCGCGTTCTATCCTGGCCGAAGGCATCTCCTTCGTGCCGCAGGGCCGCTGCAACTTTCCGGTCATGACGATCGACGAAAATCTCCAGATGGCCGCCTATACGCTCCGCGATGCCAGGGTGAAGGCCGACCGGGACTATGTCTATGACCTGTTTCCGATCCTGAAGGCGCGTCGCAACACGCTCGCGGGCAACATGTCCGGCGGCGAGCAGCAATTGCTCGAAGTCGCGATGGCCGTCCTGCAGCGGCCGAAGATTCTGCTCGTCGACGAGCCCTCGGTCGGCCTGTCTCCCGCGGCGATCGGAATCGTCTTCGACGAGCTTCTGCGCATCAATGCCGGCGGTCAAACCATCCTGCTTGTCGAGCAGAACACCAAGAAGGCAATGGAGGTGGCGCATCGCGCGGTGATCCTGCGTCTCGGCAAGGTGATCTGGGACGGCAGGCCCGCGGACATCACCCACGACGAACTCGGCGAGCTCTTCCTGACCGGCCGGATGCGGGGCGAGACCCAGGCGGAACACTGATCATCGCCGCGTTCGCGCGTCGCGGCGATCGAATACGACACCTTTCGCAGTTCAAAGGAATATAAAGTGACCGTCTTCGTACCCGCCGCGCGCGTATCGCGCATCAAGATTTCTCCGACCACCGCGGCCGCCGCCCGCGTTCGCGAGTTGAAGGCCGCCGGCCATGACATCGTCGATATGACGATCGGCGAGCCGGATTTCGACACTCCTGACCACGTCAAGGCGGCTGCCCATACGGCGATCGACAGAGGCGAAACGAAGTATACAGCCGTCAACGGAACGCCGGCGCTGCGCCAGGCGATCCTCGCGGATTTCAAGCGCCGGCTCGGACTCGAATACGCGGATAACGAAATTGGTGTCGGTGGCGGCGCCAAGCAGATCCTTTTCCTGGCATTGATGGCAAGCGTTGAGGAGGGGGCGGAAGTCATCATTCCCGCACCGTACTGGGTGTCCTATCCCGATATGGTCATCGCCAATGACGGCAAGCCCGTCATCGTCGCGTGTTCCCACAATGTTGGTTTCAAGCTGACTCCGGCGGCGTTGGAGGCCGCCATCACGCCGCGGACGCGATGGGTGATCCTGAATACGCCCTCGAACCCGACCGGCGCAGCCTATGCCCAGGCTGAACTCGAGGAGCTGGGCGAAGTGCTGATTCGCCATCCGCATGTCATGGTGCTGTCCGACGAAATCTACGATCAGATCTGGTTTCGCGACGAGCCGATGACGACGCTTGCGGCAGTGGTACCTTCGTTGAAGGACCGCATCCTTCTCGCCAATGGTGTGTCGAAATCCTACGCCATGACGGGCTGGCGTATCGGCTATGCGGCCGGTCCGGCCGGGCTGATCGCGGCCATCAACAAGCTGCAGTCGCAGATGTCCTCCTGTCCGTCGTCGATCAGCCAGGCCGCTGCAGCGCATGCGCTTGCAAGCGATCAGGCTTTCGTCGCGGAAAGCGTCAAGGTCTACCGGGAGCGCCGCGACTACGCCTGCGCTCGCCTGAACAAAGTGCCCCAGCTGTCCTGCCTCGTGCCGGACGGTGCGTTCTATCTCTATCCGAACTGCGCGGGCGCGATCGGCAAGATCACCCCGGATGGCAAGACGATCGACAGCGATCTCGACTTCGTTCTCTATCTGTTGGACAAGGGCGGGGTCGCCTCCGTGCATGGGGCGGCCTATGGGCTTTCTCCTTATTTCCGGCTGTCGATCGCAACATCGATGGAAACGATCAGGGAGGCGTGCGACCGCATCGAAAAGGCTTGCTCCGATCTGCGTTGAAATTGCTGGAGCGCCTTGTTCTCTTGCCGTGACCGCCCTAGTCTTTCGGATCATTCGGCGAAACGGCGAACCATGAGCGTTGATTTCAGAAAACTGAAGAGTTTCGTGAAGATCGTCGACGCCGGCAGCGTATCGCGCGCCGCCAGCATTCTGCGTACCGCTCAGCCCGCGCTGTCCCAGCAGATCGCAGCACTCGAGAGCCATTTCAAGCACAAACTGCTGACGCGCAGCAATCACGGCATTACGCCAACCGAGGCCGGCCTCGTTCTGTATCGACACGCCCAGTTGCTGCTGAAACAGATCGAGCAGGCAAAGACCGACATCGATAAATCTTCAAAATCGGTGGCCGGACGCGTCTCGATCGGCCTTGCGACCTATTCGACGTCGAGTGCGCTGTCGCTGCCGATCCTGAAGGAGATGAAAGCGCTTCATCCCCAGATCATCGTCCATATCAACGACAGCTTTGGTCACGTGTTGAGCGAGCTGATCATGACGGGCAAGATGGACATGGCCATCATCTATGGCTCTGAACCGATCAAGGGGGTTACGCTGCAACCCTTGTTCCGAGAAGAACTGTTCTTGGTGTCGCCCCCGGGTACCGTATTCGACAAACCATCGACAGAATCGCTGCCGCTTTCGGCGCTTGCCGATGTGCCGCTTCTCTTGCCGAGCAGGGGCCATTTCCTGCGCCGTCTGATCGACGAATCCTTGTCCCGGGCGCGTGTCGTGCCCAACGTCGTCTACGAAATCGAGTCGGTTTCGTCGCTCGGCGCGGCCGTCATGGACGGCCTTGGTTCGACGATACTTCCTGCTTCCGTCGCCGCCGGCGCCTCGAGTTTTGCCGGAGCCGATATCAGGCGTCTGGCCCGCCCCGTGATCGAGGCCACGGTCTCGCTTTGCACGTCGGATCATCTTCCATTGTCGGAACCCGCACTGGCGGTCCGATCGGTGCTTCTCGACGTTGTCGAGAAACTCATGCGCAAGCACCCGCAAGGAATTCGGAAAGCCTAGCTTCCCATGATGGCGCTCGCCGGTGTCCGGAACGAGAAGCGTCCGAGCCGGCCGCGCCATAAGTAAAGTCTATAGCGGCAGACCGCACTTGTGTTGGCTGGTGTCGGCTGCATCCCCTAACCTTCAAACGATACCGTGGGATTCCGGCCGTCCGGACTCGATTATGAACGACCCCGTCGGGCTCGTCCGGAACGTTCCTGCGCTGTCTGCAAAACTGCCCGCTTCGAGGAAACAATGGCCAAGCTCGCATTCGATACCGGGGGCACCTTTACCGATTTTGCGCTTCTTGATGACGACGGTGAATTGCATCTGCACAAGGTATTGAGCACGCCGAGCAATCCAGCCGAGGCTGTGGTCCAGGGCGCGACCGAGCTGCTCGACCGGTTTGGCAGCGCTATCGACCTCGCAAAGCTCCAGGTGCTTGGCGCCACGACCGTCGTGACCAACGCCGTTCTCGAACGCAAGGGCGTGGAAACCGGCTTTATCTCGACCGCCGGCTTCCAGGACATGCTGCGCATCCGCAACGAGGGCCGTTACGACCTCTATGACCTGAACCTCAGATATCCCGATCCGCTGGTCACGCGTGCCAACAGTTTCGGCGCCGAGGAACGCATCACAGCCGACGGCGCCGTGATCGCTGAGTTGAAGGAAGACACCATCCGCGAGATCGCTGGACGGCTGCGCAGCAAGGGCATCAAATCCGTCGCCGTCTGCTTGTTGCATGCTTACAAATACCCGGCGCATGAGCAGCGCATTGCCGCACTGCTGCGGGAAGAGAGCCCCGACATCTTTGTTTCGCTTTCTTCGGAAGTCTGTCCGGAAGTGCGCGAGTTCGATCGCGCCTCGACGACCGTCGTCAATGCCTATACCCGGCCGCAGATGGCCGGGCATGTCGACCACCTGCAGCGCGAATTCGCCGGCAAGGGTATTGCCCAGCAGGTGCTGTGGATGACGTCGTCCGGTGGCCTCGTTCCGAGCCGCCGCGCCGCCGAACTGCCGGTCCGTCTGATTGAATCGGGTCCGGCTGCCGGCGCAGTTGCGGCTGCCGAGTTCGGCAGGATTGCCGGCGAGGCGAGCGTATTGTCGTTCGACATGGGGGGCACCACGGCCAAGCTCTGCCTCATCCCGAATGGCGAGCCAACCGTCGGCACCGATCTCGAAGTGGCGCACTACCAGCGCTTCCGCAAAGGCTCCGGCTTCCCGCTCAAGATCCAATCGATCCAGATGATCGAGATTGGTGCGGGCGGCGGGTCCATCGCGGTGAAGAACCCGCTCGGCCTGCTCGATGTCGGCCCGCGCTCGGCAGGCGCGCTTCCGGGGCCGGCGGCCTACCAGCGCGGCGGCACCGAGCCGACCGTCACCGACGCCGACATCCTGCTCGGCTATATGGGGGTCGAATCCTTTGTCGGCGGCTCGTTCAAGGTCTCGAAAGATGCGGCTCAGGAAGCGATGTCCAGGCTCGCCAACTCGCTTAACGTCAGCGTCGAACGCTGCGCCTGGGGCATCCACGACCTCGTCAACGAATCCATGAGCAAGGCTGCGGCCATGCATGCGACCGATCTTGGCGTCGATCCCCGTTCCCTGCCGATGGTGGCTTTCGGCGGGGCCGGTCCGGTCCACGCCTACGGGATCGCCCGCACGCTCGGCATCAAGCGCATCATCTGTCCGGCCGGCGCCGGGGTCACCTCGGCGATCGGGCTCCTTATTGCGCCTGTCGCGGTGGATCTGTCCGCCAGCTTTCCGATGGGCATGGACAATTGGGATTTCGACCAGATGCTCCGGCTGCTCGACGAACTGGCCACCCAAGGGGCCGAGGTCGTCAGCGCCGCCGGCGTCGCCAGGGAGGCGATCACCAACCGTTACACCGTCGACATGCGCTATGTCGGGCAGGGCCACGAGATTACGGTCGAGTTGCCCGATCGCAGTCTCCCGACGGACAGATTTCTCCGGCAGCTCCTGGATAATTTCACCAAGCTCTACCGCGAGCTGTTCGGCCGTACTGTATCGGCTTCCGTCGAGGTCATCACGTGGAGGCTGCGCTCCAGCGGCGGCAAGGACAAGGTCACCCGCCCGCATCAAGCGGAGGTCGCCGACGCCCTCAAGGGCAGGCGATCTGTCTATTTCAGCGAGTTGGGCGCCACCGCGGAAACGCCGGTCTACGATCATTACAAGCTGCCGGTCGATCAGCCGGTGAGGGGCCCGGCCATCGTCGAACAGCGCGAGTCGACGGCCGTCGTCGGCCCGAGCGGCACCGCTCATGTCGACGGGCACGGCAATCTCGTGATCAACATTCGCTGAGGACAATTTGCCATGCCGAACAACGCCCTCGATTTCAATGATCCGATCAATCTCCAGGTGATGTGGAATCGCCTGATCTTTATCGCCGATCAGGCCGACAATGTTCTCGGGCGAACGGCCTTTTCGCCGATCGTGCGCGAGAACCACGATTATGTGACCGTGTTGCTGGACAGCCGCGGCAGGGCGCTTGCCCAGTGCACGTGGTCGATACCGGTGTTCATTACCTCGCTGCCGGTCGCGGCGCAGAAATATTTCCTGCCGAAGTTTCCGGCCGAAACTCTTGCGGAGGGCGATGTGCTCGCCACCAACGACCCCGAAATCGGCACGGGCCATCTGCCCGATGTCACCATGGTCACGCCGATCTTCAAGAAGGGCAAGGTTGTCGCCTACGCCGGCTCGATCGCCCATCTGCCCGATGTCGGCGGAAGGCCTCTCCATTCGGAAGCAAGCGACATTTTCGAGGAAGGCATTCGCTTCCCGATCGTCAAGCTGCACAAGGCTGGCGTTCCCAACCAGGACGTACTCGACATCATCGCAGCCTCCGTGCGCCTGCCGACCGAAGTGCTCGGGGACCTCGAGTCGATGGTCGCGGCGAACAACGTCATGGGGCGGGAACTGCTGAAGTTCCTCGATGAATACGACCTCGACGAGATCGATGAGCTTGCCGATGCCATCCATTCGCGCTCGGAAGCGCAGACCCGCAAAGCGATCCGCCAATGGCCGAACGGCACATATTCCGCCGAAGTGCTGCTCGACGGCTACGATACCGACGTGAAGCTGAAGGCGGCGGTGATCGTGCGGGACGATTCCATTCACGTGGACTATGCCGGCTCTTCGGACCAGGTGCTGCACTCGATCAATTGCCGGACCAATTACCGTTACGCCCATTCGGTCTACGCTCTGAAATGCCTGCTGGACCCGGACACGCCGAACAACGAGGGCTGCATCACCCCGATCACCGACGAGGCGCCGGAGGGTTCGATCCTCAATCCGAACCAGTGGACGGCGGGCAATTCGCGTAACCTGATCGGTCACGTCATTCCCTCGCTCATTTTCAAGGCGCTTGAGGGCGTTGTTCCCGAAAAGGTCATGGGCGACAGCGGCGGCGCGCCAATATGGGCGGCCAATTGCGTCGGACAACGCGACGATGGCACGCAGTACGGCTCGGTTCAGAACTTCCATGGCGGGCAGGGCGGGCGTTCGGAGATCGACGGTCTCGACACGCTGAGCTTCCCGTCCAACTGCAAGGTGACGGCGATCGAGATGTTCGAGATCGCGGTACCCGTTCTGACCGAGTGCAAGGAACTGATTGCGGACTCGGGCGGCGCCGGAAAATATCGCGGTGGGCTCGGTCAGCGCGTCATCCTGCGCAACCTCGGCAAGCGCCCGATGAGCATCTATCTTGCCTCGGAGCGGGTACGGCATCCCTGCTTTGGCGTTGTGGAGGGCCGGTCCGGCAGCGCCGGCAAAGTGCATAAGAATGGCCAGCCGCAATTTCCGAAAGGCAAGGTCGTGCTCAAGACCGGCGAGCGGCTGGAAGTCGAGACACCCGGCGGCGGCGGGTGGGGCAGAACATCTGAGCGCAGTGGCGAACTGGTCGAACTCGATCTCGCCGAGGGACTGATCACTCCTGAGGCGGCTGAGGAGATTTATCGCTACACTCGCTCGACGCCAGCGGCCGCCGAATAGGAGAAATGATGGGTCTGATCGATGGGAAAGTAGCACTCGTCACCGGCGCAGGAACCGGCATCGGTCGGGAATCTGCCATCCTGCTGGCGCGGGAAGGAGCGACTGTCGTTCTCACCGGCCGCCGCATCGAACCGCTCGAAGACGTCGCGGCGGAGATCAAAAAACAAGGCGGCAAGGCGGTCAGCCGATCCCTCGACATCGAGTCTCGCGCAGCGATCCGCGATGCGGTTGCCTGGGTCGGCACCAATGTCGGCGTGATCGACATTCTGCTGAACAATGCCGGCAGCGCCAGCAAGGTCTTGAACGCCCGTTTCATCGGCGAGGAGGAATGGAACGCCACGGTGAACGTCAATCTCACCGCTGTATTCAACCTCACCCAGACAGTCCTGCCCGGCATGATCGCCAAGGGCGAGGGCACGATCATTACCGTCTCGTCGCTGGCGGCGCTTAATCCGAATCTGCTGGGCGGCGCCGCCTATGGCGCGGCGAAGGCGGGGGTGAAGAACTTCATGACCTTCCTGCACAATACGTACCGCAACCAGGGCATCCGCGCGACGACGATCCTGCCCGGCGAGACCAACACGCCGATCATGGACAATCGTGCCCGCCAGCCGCTGGAAAGCGAACGCGCGGTCATGCTCGATCCGCATGATGTGGCCCGGGCGGTGCTGCTCTGCGCCAGCCTGCAAAAGGGTGCGATGATTCCCGAGCTGCAGATTTGCCCGACTTTCATGCGTGATACGTCGGCCGATATCGAGACTGCTCGCTGGGTGGGCGCGCCGGACGATACCCCCGACAAGTCAAAGAAATAGACCGGAAGGAACGGCCATGAATGGAGCGAAGCTGCGCGAGCGCCTGTCGAAGGGCGAAGCGATCACCATGTTCAATCCCCACCACGTGTCACCCGGCCTCTCGGTTCGGCTGGTGGAACTTGGGGCGGACTCGATTTTCGTCGATTGCGAGCACGGCTCGTGGAGTTTCGAGGACGTGCGTATCACCGCGCAGCTCATTCGCGGGGCCGGCGGAGCCGCGATTGTTCGGCCGGATTCGCACCAGCGTTCGCTGCTGATCCGCTATCTAAATGCCGGCGCGGATGGGTTGATGGTGCCGATGGTCGATACCGCCGATGAGGCGCGTGCCATTGTCGACGCGGTTCGCTACGCCTGTCCGGCCGATCACGAAAAGCGGCTGATCGTCTCCATGATCGAGACGCTGGAGGCCATCGACGATATCGACGAACTGCTCGCGGTTGAGGGGATCGACGTGTTTTTCATCGGGCCCGGCGACTTGTCGCAAAATATGGGATATCCGCCGGCACCGCCATTCGGCCAGCCTCGGCCGCAAGCCGTCATCGACAAGGTCGGCTTTATCGTCGACAAGATTCGCGCCGCGGGCAAGGTCGCCGGGACGCTGGTGACGGCCAACGAGTTGCCGTATTGGCTCGAAAAGGGCGTGCAATTCTTCTATGTCCATTCCGACCCCTTCCTCCGCCTCGGATTGGACGGTATCAAGAAGTCGCTGGGGCGATGAGCCTTTGCGGCTCGAAGCATCACGGGATCGTTGCATGGCATTTGAACTGTTCGAACTGACCGGCAAGAGGGCGCTGGTCACCGGCTCTTCGCAAGGCATCGGGTTCGCGCTCGCACAGGGCCTGGCCGAGCACGGCGCCGAGGTCGTCCTCAACGGGCGCGACGCCGGCAAGCTTGATGTGGCCGCGGCCAAATTGGTGGCGGCCGGGCACAAGGTATCGGTGGCCGGCTTCGACGTCACCGTCGCGCAAGCTGCCAGCGAAGGCGTGGCGGCGATCGAGCGAAACGTCGGTGCGATCGATATCCTGATCAACAATGCCGGCATGCAGTTCCGCGCGCCGCTCGAGGATTTTCCGATCGAGAAATGGGAGCAACTGCTCGCCACCAATATTTCAAGCACGTTCTATGTCGGCCAGGCCGTCGCGCGCCACATGATCCCGCGCCGGCGGGGCAAGATCATCAACATCGCGTCGGTGCAGAGCGAGCTCGCCCGCCCGGGCATCGCCCCCTACACGGCCACCAAGGGTGCGGTGAAGAACCTGACCCGCGGCATGTGCGCCGATTGGGCCAAACACGGCCTCCAGATCAACGCCATCGCCCCGGGCTACTTCAAGACCCCGCTGAACCAGGCCCTGGTCGATGATCCGCAATTTTCGAGCTGGCTCGAAAAGCGGACACCGGCCGCCCGCTGGGGTAATGTCGAGGAGCTGGTCGGGGCGGCGGTGTTCCTCTCCGGCAAGGCCTCGTCCTTCGTCAACGGCCATACGCTCTATGTCGATGGCGGGATCACCACCTGTCTCTGAGTTCGTGCCGCTGCAAGCTGCTCGGTCGAATTGCATGAAATGAAGCGCCGGAGTGCAACCATGAAAGCTATCGTCATTCATGCTGCCCGCGATCTTCGGGTCGAGGAGCGCGAAGCCGAGATGCCCGGCGCGGGCCAGGTCGAGGTCGCGATCGAGGCCGGCGGCATCTGCGGATCCGATCTGCACTATTTCAACCATGGCGGCTTCGGCACGGTGCGGGTGCGCGAGCCCATGATCCTCGGTCACGAAGTCGCTGGAACCATCCAGGCGCTTGGTACGGCCGTATCCGGGCTCGCCATCGGCGACCGCGTCGCGGTTTCGCCGAGCCGGCCTTGCAATGCCTGCGAATACTGCCTCAAAGGCCAGCAGAACCAGTGCCTGAACATGCGCTTTTACGGCAGCGCGATGCCGATGCCGCACATCCAGGGCGCGTTTCGCCAGCGTCTCGTCGCCGAAGCCTGGCAATGCCACAAGGTCGCCGACGGCGTCTCCATCAACGAAGCCGCCTTTGCGGAGCCCTTCGCGGTCGTCCTGCATGCCGTCAGCCGTGCCGGATCCCTGCTGGGCAAACGGGTTCTGGTGACGGGATGCGGTCCGATCGGCGCGTTGACGATCATGGCTGCGCGTCTGCATGGTGCCCGGGAAATTATCGCGACCGATGTCATGGCCGCGGTTCTCGAGAAGGCACTGCGGATCGGCGCCGATCGAACCATCAACGTCGCGGATGAACCCGATCAGCTCGGCGCCTATTCAGCCAACAAGGGCTATTTCGATGTTCATTTCGAAGCATCCGGCAACGAGCGGGCGGTTCGCTCGGGACTCGAGGTGCTCAGGCCGCGTGGCATCCTGGTTCAGCTCGGCCTCGGCGGCGATGTCTCGATCCCGCAGAACATGGTTGTCGCCAAGGAGATTGAAATGCGCGGGACCTTTCGTTTCCACGAGGAGTTCGGCCTGGCCGTCGATCTCATCGGCCAGAGGCGAGTGGATCTGACGCCGCTGCTGACGGGTATCTTTGGACTGGACGAGGCCATGCACGCCTTCGAGATCGCGGGAGATCGCAGTCGATCCATGAAGGTTCAGCTAAGCTTCTGAAACTGCATGAGATTTTTAAATCTGGCGGGCGAAAAGGCTCAATACCCGAACTGCTCGCTCAGGATCCGCTCCTCCAGGCTGTGGCCGGGATCGAACAGCATCCGCATCGAAATGGTCTTGTCCGAAATTACCTCGACGCGGCGGACGTCGCGGGCCTCGTCGTGATCGGCCACCGCCGCGACCGGACGCTTTTCGCCTTCCAGCACCTCGATGACGACGAAGGCGGTGTTGGGGAGCAGGGCGCCGCGCCAGCGGCGCGGCCGGAACGCGCTGATCGGGGTCAGCGCCAGCAGTGCGGCGTTGATCGGCAAAATCGGCCCTTGCGCCGAAAGATTATACGCGGTCGATCCGGCCGGGGTCGCCACCATGATGCCGTCGGCGATCAGTTCCGCCATGCGTTCGCGCTCGTCGATCAGGATGCGCAGCCGCGCCGCCTGATGGGTCTGGCGAAACAGCGAGACTTCGTTGATGGCGTGATGAATATGCACCGTGCCGTGCACGTCGATGGCGCGCATCAGCAACGGGTGGATGACGTTGTCGCGCGCGGCACTGAGCCGGGCATGCAGGTCCTGCGCGCTGAACTCGTTCATCAGGAAGCCGACTGTGCCGCGATGCATGCCGTAGATCGGCTTGCCCGAGCGCATGTGCTGATGCAGCGTCTGCAGCATCAATCCGTCGCCGCCGAGTGCGACGATGACGTCGGCCGCGTCCGGATCATGGTTGCCATAGGTCTGCACCAGTTGAACCAGCGCCGCCTGGGCTTCCGCGCCAGGGCTCGCGACAAAGGCGATCCGGTCATATCGCTTGGAGGTGGTCATCTGGTCGTCATGGGATCGCGGGGCCTTTGCGGGGCGCGAAGGAAGATCGCGGGCGCGGAGGTCGTCTATAGACCTTGGTCGCGCTTGTCGAGGCGGCAGTTAACCGCGTTTCCCCGCGACGTGTCGAGCAGCACGATGTTCAATGGTTACCGGGCAAAACAAACCGGCGCCCCCCGAAGACGGCGCCGGTGAATTGACCTCGCTGGTTCAGCGCGAGGGGGCGGACTTCAATAGACGAGGCCGGTGCCCGGGGGCTTTTCCAGGGCCGACGCCAGCGACTTGTATTCCGCGCAATCCTTGCCGCAAATCGCGCCAATCCGGTTCAGGTGATATTGCGCCTGATCGCGGTTGCCCTGTTCGATCTGCCACAATCCGTAATACTGCCAGGTCCGCACATGGTTCGGATCGGCCTGCAGGGCGCGCTCATACCAGGCCTGGGAGACCTGGTAGTTGCCGAGCTTGCGGTAGGAGTAGCCGATCAGATTGGCGACGTCGGCGCGATCGTCATGGCCGAGCGCCTTCAACTGCTCGATGGCGGCGGCATAGTCGCTGCGGTCATAGATCGTGGCATAGGCCGCGCGGTAGCCATTGATGAAGGCCGGATCCTCGGCGCTCGAACTCTTCTCGCTAGTCTTCTTTTTCTTCTCTTTGGTGGCCTTGCCGTCGGATGCCGGCGGTGAGGGGTTGTCGCCGCCCGCGGCGAAGGCCGCAGTGAACGAGGGCGTGAGCGAGGGCGCGATCATCAGCGCCATCGAAAACGTCGCCAAAACCGTCAGCCTAGTTACGAAGTTGCTCATGCATCGCTCCTGTTTCTCAAGTGGTTAATCTGACATGAAACGCCTTTGATGGGAACACCCGGCCGGGCGGAACATTCCGGCGCCCGATCATATTTCCGCGGAATAGGCGTGATCGTGGCGGCGCCCGCGCGATTCGGTCGCCGCGGCAGGTCCGGCCGGCAAGCTTCCCAACATGACGAAGATGTCATCCAGATGAACGAAGCCCATCGTTGCGCTTCAGGCTGGGTTCAGCGCCCGCCGCTTAAGGTCATCCCCATGATCGACAAGCCCGGCCA
>JAQGJF010000877.1 GCA_028290765.1 Tardiphaga sp. | reverse complement strand
TTCGACTGTCGTCATCACATGTAGACCTGTTCGCTGCGCGCGAAGAGCCGGATCTGCAATCCGGTGAACACCATCATGATGGTGAACAGCACCACCGAGATCGCCGCGGCCTGCCCCATCTTGAGATAGGAAAATCCGGTCTCATAGATCAGCATCGACAGCACGCGGGTAGCGTTGCCCGGTCCGCCGCCGGTGATGAGATACGGCATCAGGAAGATTCGCGCGCAGAGCAGCGCGGACACCACCACCACGAAAAAGATGGTCGGCATCAGCAGCGGCAGCGTGATGTGGAAGAACCGTCGGATCGCGCCGGCCCCGTCGAGCTCGGCGGCCTCGTAATAATCCTCCGGCAGCGCCAGCAGCGCCGCGAGAAAAATCACCATGAAATACGGCGCGAACCGCCACACCGTCACCATGATGATGGCCGGCATCGCCGTCGACGACGAGGTCAGCCAGTCGATGCGCCCGAATCCCAGCGGCTGCAGGATCTGATTGACCAGGCCGTAGGGATGCAGCAGAAAGCGCCACACCAGACATACCGCGATGATCGGCATCAGATTGGTGAGGAACATCGCCGTCATGCAATAGCGCGCGCCGGGAATGCCGGTATTGATCGCCAGCGCCAGCGACAGCCCGATCACCGTGGTCAGGATGGTCGAGCCCGCGATATAGACAAAGGTGTTGAGCAGCGTTTCCCGGAAGATCGGGTCGGCGAACAGCGCGCGGTAATTGTCGAGCCCGACGAATTGCGGCGCCGAGACCATGTCGTAGGAATTGAAGCTGAGGTCGATGGCCCACACCATCGGGCCATATTTGAACACCGCGAAGAACATCAGGGTCGGCAGCACGAAGGCGATACCCCACAGCCGGATGCGATGGCGATGATGCACATGCCAGAATCTCCGCGCCACGGGTGGTGGCGCGGCGAGGCGGTAGGGATCGGTGGAGGTTAGTTCAGCCATCTCGTTCATCGACTCTTGCTTATCCCTCCCCCTTGTGGGGTCCGATCGAGCAAAGCTCGATCGTGGGTGGCCGGCCGATAGGCCGGTCGGGTGGGGGTTAGCCACGACGGCAACGCTCGGGGCACCCCCACCCCGGCCTCCGCTTCGCTCGGCCGACCCTCCCCACAAGGGGGAGGGATCGCACTTCGTCAGCACTCGAATGGCGGACACCATAAGGGCCGCCATCCACCGCCCTCACCCCTTCTTGTACGCCGCCGTGGCCCGATCCACTTCCGCGGCCGCTTCGTCCAGCGTCTTCTTGATATCCGCCTTGCTCAGCATCACCTTCTGCACCGCGCGGTGCATGGCGTCGGCGAGTTCGTTGAATACCAGGGAGCGCGGCAGGAAGACGCCTTCGTCCTTGCAGCGGACGATCTCGTTGACGTAAGGGAATTTCTGCACTTCGGGATTATCCGCCCAGCCGGTCTTCTTGGCGAAGGTAAAGGGCGCGGCGTCCTTCCAGGCGTCGACCAGGTCGCTCATCATGAACTTGTAGAGTTCATGCAGCGTCTCCTGCTTTTCGGCGGCGGCCTTGGCGTTGACCACCAGGTTGAAGCCGTAGGTGGTCGAGAACCCCTTGCCGCTCTGCACGCCGGGATATTGCACCGGCCGGAAGTAGTTGGCCTCGGCCATCGCCGGATTCTCGGACTTGACCAGGCTGGTCGGCAGCGGGTGGCACCAGAACATCGAGGCGCGTTCTTTCAGGAAGTCCATGCCCGGGATCGGGTTGGTGGCGATCGAGTCGGCGGGATCCTCGGCGCCATATTTCTGCGCGATCGAGGCGCGCAGCGTCATCGCCTTGATGCCGGCTTCGTTGTTGATGGTGCACTTGCCTGACTCGTCGAACCACTTGCCGCCGGCCTGGAGCAGGATCGGGTTGTACTGGATCATGGTCCATTGCGCCGAATGCATCGCGAACTTGAAACCTTGCCGGACGAACTTGTCGCCGTCCTTCACGGTCAGCTTTTTGGCGACCTCGCCGAGCTGCTCCCAGTTCTGCGGCCAGTCCTTGTCGACGTCGAGGCCGACCTCCTTGAACTGCTTGGTGTTGAGATAATTGACGTAGCCGTAGAACCACATCGGATAGCCGTAGACCTTGCCGTCCTTGGTGGCGCCGTCGACGAAGGCCTTGGCGAAATCGCCGGTGAAAGCGTCGAAGGAATTGTAGCCGAGCAGCTTGACGTCGAGCGGCGCCAACAGGCCCTTGTCGAGCCAGGTCGGCATGAACCAGTCCTGGCTGACAAATCCGTCCGGCGCGGTGCCGGTGGCGAAGCCGACGCTGATCTTCTTGCCGAGATCGGCGAAGGCGAACCACTGGAAGTCGACCTTCACATGCGGGTTCTGCTCCATGAACATCTTGACCCGCTTGTGCACCCAGGGGCGCTGCTGCGGATTGTCGAAGGTCCAGAAGCTGATGCTGACCGGCTTCTTGGCCTGCGCAAAGGCGCCGGGCGCCAGCGGCGCGGATACCACAGCACCAAGCCCCGCCGCCCCGATGCCGCGGACGACATCGCGCCGCGTCGGACTTCCGATTCCCAACTTCGTCATGGCTTCCTCCCAAATGGCAGTCTGATCTGTCGCCAGACCTGCCTGATTGCTTCCGTCCCGTGCTCACCCTGTGATCGGGTTAAGTCATTCGTCTTGTTGTCGGCGCAGTCTGTTACGTCCTGTTATGCCTTATTGTCCCTTGGCCAGATTCCAGGTCCGGCCACTGTCGCCGTACCCTTCCCATCCGTTGTCAGTGACGGCGACGGTGTCTTCCAGTTTGATGAAGCCGCGCTTCGGATGCAGGATCGCGGTCTCGATCGAGATCACCATGTTGCTTTCGAGCGGGCGGTCGGCGTCCATGGCCGGATACGGCACCACGCCCTTGCCGGTGAGATGCGGCGCCTCGTGGCTGACCAGCCCCATGCCGTGGGCGAGAAAATCGAAATGCGGCAGCTGTTTCGAGCCGCTCATCGCCGCCTCCGCCGCCGCATAGATGTCGCCGCCGCGCGCGCCGGCCTTGATCGGCTTGCGCGCCGCCTGCTGGATGGCCTCGACCTCGGCAAGCAGCTCCTTGAGTTCGGCATCCGGCTCGCCGACCATGCCCATGCGACAGAGATCGCCGATATAGCCGTGGTAATTGGCGCCGGAATCCAGCGACATGATATCGCCAGCAGCCAGCACCTGATCCGACGGCGCGCGGTTGAGGCTGGTGCCCGC
>JAQGJF010000828.1 GCA_028290765.1 Tardiphaga sp. | reverse complement strand
TGGTGACGCCGCGCGGCGAGTTGAAAATCGTCTCCGCGTTCTGGGAGATGGTGGCCTGGTGTTTCTCGGCCTCGGCGGCAGCCTGGCGCTTGCTCAGTTCGGCCGAAACTTCTTCCAGCACCTCGGGGTGCGCGAGCAGGTAATTTTTGATGATCTTCTCGATCTCGCCGCGCTGGCCTTCGGAAAAACTTTGCGCCGATGCGGTTACCGGAGCACCAAAGAGGGCCAGTGCGACAAGCGCGGGAGCAAAAAAGCGAAACGAAGGCCGAAACGAAGGCATTGGGCAAATCCTCTCGAAGGCAGGAAGGCGGCGGCTTTTGAAGGCTCACATTCCCTGGAACAGATGCGGCTAGTTTGTTAAGGCATTTACAGCGTTTTAGTTCTTTTGTCCGGGCATCGGCTTTGCGGTGACGATATCGTCGGCCTTGACCCAACCGGGCGTGCCGATGGCGAAACGGGTTTTCGCACGCGAGGCGAGATCCCGCGCGGTTTTGTTGTCGCCGCGCAAATAGGCGGCCTGCGCCGACGCCAGATCCGCCTGCGCGTAGTCCCCCTTCCGGCCATAGGCCATCGCGAGCTGGCTGTAGCCCAGTGGCGCTTCCGTCTCGCGGGCCACCGCCGCGCGCAGAATCGCAATCGCCTCGTCGGTGTAGGCCCTATTATCCGATGCCACGAGCGCCTGCCCAAGTAACATCTCGATGAGCGGCGCGTTATTGGACAATTGCACGGCCCTGCGCAGCGGAGCGATCGCCTCCGCCGGCTTGCCGCCTTCCAGCAGGGCCTGACCGCGCAATTCGTAAAAATATGGATTGTTCGGCTGTGCCTGGATCAGGCCGTCGATCTGGGTCACCGCCGAGCGCAGATCGCCGTGCAGATAGGTGGCGATGGCGCGGGCATAACGCGCCGGCAGGCTGTCGTTGGACGGTGGATAACGCCGAAACACGGTGTCCTGCTGCTCCATGAAGCCGGAGCTCTTGGCGCGCATCAGGTCGTGACGCAATTGCAGGGCGGCGTCGTCCTTGGTGTTCCAATAGGGGCTCGATCGGGCGAGCTCTTCCAGGGCGGCGACGCGCTCGGCCGGCATCGGGTGCGACTGCATATACGGGTCGGCGCCGCGCGCCGCGAACAGGCTGTCGTTGCTGAACCGCTTGAAGGTCTCGTACATGCCCTTCGCCGACTGACCGGTGGCGGTCAGGAACTTGACGCCGGCGCGATCGGCGTTTTCTTCCTGCTGGCGCTGGTAGGAGAGCAGGGTGTTTTGCATGATGGCCTGCGGCGCGCTGATGGCGGCGGCGCCGATATTGCTGGCGCCACTGTTGGAACTGCCAGTCCTGGCGCCGGCGACCATCGCGCCGACGCCGAGCAGCATGGCGACGATCATCTGGGTCTGGGCGCGCGCCAGTTCCTCGCGCAGCTTGGCGAGATGGCCGCCGGCGAGATGGCCGGTTTCGTGGGCAAGCACGCCGATCAGCTGGTTCGGCGTTTGCGACTGCATCAGGGCGCCGTAATTGACGAATATCCGCCGGCCATCCGCGACGAAGGCGTTGAAGGAGCTGTCATTGATGATGACGACCTGGATGTTCTGCTTCTCGAGGCCGGCGGCGCGCAGGATCGGGCGGGTGTAATCGCGCAGCAACTGCTCGATCTCGGTGTCGCGCAGCAGCCGCGGTCCCTTGTTCTCCTGCGCCGGCGCCGCCACCGGCGCAAACGCCAGGGCCGCGGCGGTGAAGATCGCGGTCAGCTTCGACAATTGCCTGATCGCAGCCCTGCGGAGCTGCTGTCGCCGGTCTTTGATCATTGGCCGTGGTTCGGATCCGAGATATGTCCTAACAAACCGTGGAATACGGCGGGAGAGGGGCATGCCGCCCCCCATCGCCGAAACCCGGGCGAATGGGGCAGATAGCAGATTTCCATGCACGATACGACAGCCAGAAACCGCGCCAAGACCCTTCTGACCGCGTCCGCGCGCAGCGATGTTCCACCGTTCATGGTGATGGACGTCATGGCCGCGGCGGCGCGGATCGAGGCGGCCGGCGGTCATGTGATTCACATGGAGGTCGGACAGCCGGACACCCCGGCGCCGAAACCGGCCATCGCAGCCGCCCAGGCCGCCCTCACGCAGGGGCGGATCGACTACACGTCGGCACTCGGCATGCCCTCGCTGCGGGCGCGGATCGCCAGGCATTATCGCGACGCCTATGGCTGCAGCGTCGATCCCGAGCGGATCGTCGTCACCACAGGCTCCTCGGGCGCGTTCATCCTGGCCTTTCTGGCGATGTTCGAGCCGGGGGACCGGGTAGCGGTCACGGTGCCCGGTTATCCGCCCTATCGCCACATCCTGAAAGCGTTGGGCTGCGAGCCGGTGCTGATCGAGACCCATGGCGAGACCCGTCACGCCTTGACCGGCGAGGCCTTGCTGGCAGCCCACCGCAAGATGCCGCTGAAAGGGGTGCTGGTGGCGAGCCCGGCCAATCCGACCGGCACGATGATGTCGCGCGAGGCACTGACCGGCCTGATCGAGTCCGCGGAAAGCGAGGGCATCCGCTTTATATCCGACGAGATCTATCACGGCCTCGATTATGCGTTTCCCGCCGTGACCGCGGCACAGCTCTCGCCGAACGCGCTGGTGATCAATTCGTTCTCGAAATATTTCTGCATGACCGGCTGGCGGGTCGGCTGGATGCTGGTTCCCGAGCCGATGGTGCGTCCGATCGAGCGGCTGCAGCAAAACCTCGCAATCTCGGTGCCGACCCTGTCGCAGATGGCCGCCGAGGCGGCGTTCGAGGGCCGCGACGAGATGGAAAGCGTCAAACGCGGCTATCAGGAAAACCGCCGTATCCTGATCGACGGTCTGCCGCAGGCCGGCCTCGACACCTTCCTGCCTGCCGATGGCGCATTCTATCTCTATGCGGATGTGTCGAAATTCAGCTCCGACAGCCTCGATTTCACCAAGCGGATGCTGGAGCAGGCGCATGTCGCGGCAACGTCGGGCGTCGACTTCGATCCGATCCACGGCCGCGCCTTCGTTCGGTTTTCCTACGCCCGTTCCGCGGACGACATGCATGAAGCCGTCGCGCGCATCACGCGATGGCTTAAGCAAGGCGGTCCTGCGCATGGCTGATCCATGCCGCGTATCGCTTGCCGGACGGCGCCGTTCGTCGCTATAGCCGGCTCTACGTTCATCATTGCGCGCGCATCGTCGCGCAGTTCAAGGAGACCGCCGTGTCAACGCTCCCCGAGGCAACCGCCCGTCATTTTCCGATCGCCGCCCTGATGTGGCCTGATCGCACGGAGGGGGCGACAGGCCTGCTGCGCGCGGGCATCCTGGTCGTGCTGGGAACGGCATTGCTGACCCTGTCGGCCAAGATCAATCTGCCGCTGCCCTACGTGCCGATGACGCTGCAGACCCTGGTGGTGCTGATGATCGGCGCCGCCTACGGCTGGCGGCTCGGTGCCGCGACCATGATCGCCTATCTGGTGGAGGGCGCGGCCGGATTGCCGGTGTTTGCCGGCCCGGTCGGCGGCCTCGCGCCGCTGCTGGGCCCGACCGGGGGCTATTTGATCGGCTTCGTGGCTGCCGCCGCTATTACCGGCTGGCTGAGCGAGCGCGGCTGGGATCGTTCGGTGCCGAGGCTGTTCGTCGCGATGGGCGCAGGACACATCGTCATTCTGGCGCTTGGCTTCGCCTGGCTCGCCTTCGGCTTGCGGCTCGGCGTCGACAAGGCCTGGCTGGTCGGCGTCGCGCCGTTCATCGCGGCCTCGCTGGTCAAGAATGCGCTCGCTGCGGCGCTGGTGCCGGCGCTGCGGCGGCTGGTCGATCGTCGGCGGTAAGGGGATCGCCTAGGCCTAAAAGCTTACTGGCGCCATTGACTTTGCATGCCTAATTGATTTTGGCTGTAATTCAATGGGGCCGCCGTCTGCGCAAACATGACAGACGTCTCCCTGAAGTCTGATGGGAGTAAACGTCATGTCGGCAGTGATCGCGACCGGCGCGCCAGCGTCCGCAGCCAAGCCGTGGTATAAAATCCTCTATCTGCAGGTTCTGATCGCCATCCTGCTCGGTGCGGTGGTTGGGTGGCTGTGGCCCAGCTTCGCCACCAACGACTGGATCAAGGCGCTCGGCGACGGCTTCATCAAGCTGATCAAGATGGTGATCGCGCCGATCATCTTCTGCACCGTCGTTTCGGGGATTTCCCACATCCAGGACGCCAAGAAGGTCGGGCGCATCGGCGTCAAGGCGCTGGTCTATTTCGAGATCGTCTCGACCTTCGCGCTCGTGATCGGCCTGATCGTCGGCAACGTGGTCAGGCCGGGTGCGGGATTCGGCGGCGCCATGGCCGACGCGACCAAGGTAGCCGGCTTCGCCAAGCAGGCCGAAGCCCAGAAGAGCGTTGATTTTTTCCTGCATATCATTCCCGACACCGTCGTCGGCGCCTTCGCGCAGGGCGAAATCCTGCAGGTGCTGCTGTTCTCGGTGTTGTTCGGCTTCGCCATCATGGGCCTCGGCGAGCGCGGCCACACCATCCGCTCTTTCATCGACGACGCGGCGCATGCGGTGTTCGGCGTCATCTCGATCGTCATGAAGGCGGCGCCGATCGGTGCGTTCGGCGCCATGGCCTATACGATCGGCAAGTTCGGCACCGGTGCAATCCTGAATCTGATCGGGTTAATCGCGACCTTTTACCTGACGGCGGCGCTGTTCGTCTTCGTCGTGCTCGGCGTGATCGCGCGGATGGTCGGGTTCTCGATCTTCAAATTCCTGGCCTACATCAAGGACGAATTGCTGATCGTGCTCGGTACGTCATCCTCCGAGAGCGCGCTACCCTCGCTGATGGAGAAGCTTGAACGGCTCGGCTGTTCCAAATCGGTGGTCGGCCTCGTTGTGCCGACCGGCTATTCGTTCAACCTCGACGGCACCAACATCTACATGACGCTGGCCACGCTGTTCATCGCGCAGGCGCTGGGCTTCGATCTCACGATAGGACAGCAGATCACCATCCTCCTGGTCGCTATGCTGACCTCGAAGGGCGCCTCCGGCATTACAGGTGCCGGCTTCATCACGCTGGCGGCGACGCTGGCCGTGGTCGATCCGCGGCTGGTGCCGGGCATGGCGATCGTGCTCGGCATCGACAAATTCATGAGTGAGTGCCGCGCGCTGACCAACCTCTGCGGCAACGGGGTTGCCTGTGTCGTGGTGTCGTGGTGGGAGGGTGAACTCGATCACGACAGGCTGCACGCCAATCTCAACAAGACCATCGATCCGTCGGATCTCGAGACCGCGGTGACGACGGGCTGACTACCGTATCGACGGCTGCATGAAAAAACCGCCCGGCAAGCCGGGCGGTTTTGTCGTTTTAGCGCTTGCGTGCTCTCGATGCGGCGTTCAGTCGTTGCCGTTGCCGAAAGCGCGTGACCACCATCCGGCCCGCCGCGGCTGTTCGCTGGCTGCGGGCTCGGGCGCCGGCTGCGGAGCGGGCTCCGGCGATTGCGGCTGGACCGGGGCAGGGGCAACGGAAGCCTGGGCTTCCGGCTGTGCCGCGGTCATGAAGCTCACCTTCTCGCGGACCGTCGAACGCCGCCGCGCGGCAGCTCGCTCCGCGTCCTGGGTGTTCTCGTCCTGAGTGGGGGCAGGGGCACGCGGTGCTTCCTGCTGGCTCTGATCGGCATGCTGCAGTTCGGGCTGCGAGGCCACCGGTTCGGGCGCCGGACGATAAGGTTCGGGCTCGGGACGATACGGCTCGGGCGCATAGCCATCGAAATCCGCGACCGCCGAGGTCGATTCCGGAACCGATGTCGGCCCCAATTCGTCGGCAATCGATCCAGCCAGACCGTCTTCCGGTCCACCGCGACGGCGGCGTCCGCCGCGACGTCCACGACGGCGTGGCCGCCGTTCGCCGCCGGCCGCCTGATCGGTGCGGACCTCGCCGCCCTGATCCTCGGATTCGTCGTCGTCGCCTTCGCCGTCGTCGGCAACCGCATCGGCGCCTTCAACCGCGGTCGAGACGGCGACAGGCATTTCATGATCGTCGCGCGGCTGCGGAGCACCGCCTTCGCGAGCTTCGCCCGAGCGGCCGCGCCGCCGCCGCCGCCGCTTGCGCTTGCGGCCATCGGCGTCGGTCTCGCTGTCGCCCCCTTCGCTGGCCGCCTGATCGTCGGCGAGGCCTTCGGTCTCTTCGGTTTCGACTTCCGCCTCGACTTCGAACTGTTCTTCTTCTTCGTAGGGTTCCTCAAGCGGCGGCGGGAACGCCGCGACCTGCGCAGCGAGCAAGGCCTTGGCTGCTTCCAGCGTATGCACTTGTTCGCCACGATCGATAATGAAGGACTGCTGACCCGTAACGCTCGGATCGGCGATCACGGCCAGCGTCACCTTGAAGCTGTTTTCGAGATCGCGCAGATGGCCGCGCTTGTGATGGAGCACATACAACGCGACGTCGGTGCGGGTGCGCACCACCAGATTGTGGGTCGCGCCCTTCATCAGGATTTCTTCGAGACCGCGCAGCAATTGCAGCGCGACAGAAGACACCGAGCGGACGTGGCCGCTGCCGCCACAATGCGGGCAGACCTCGGTCGAACTCTCCAGCACGCTGGCACGGATGCGCTGGCGCGACATCTCCAGCAAGCCGAAATGCGAGATGCGGCCGACCTGGATCCGGGCGCGATCCTGCCGCAGGCAATCGCTGAGCTTGCGCTCGACCGCGCGATTGTTGCGCTTCTCGTCCATGTCGATGAAATCGATGACGATCAGGCCCGCCAGATCGCGCAACCGCAGTTGCCGCGCGTCTTCCTCGGCGGCCTCGTCATTGGTCTTGAGCTAGGTGTCCTCGATGTGCTTTTCCCGGGTCGAACGGCCCGAATTGAAGTCGATCGTGACCAGCGCCTAGGTCTGGTTGATGACGATGTA
>JAQGJF010000783.1 GCA_028290765.1 Tardiphaga sp. | reverse complement strand
GACGATGCCGCGCTGCGCGCGTTCGACGTTGTAATCGGCCGACTGCAGCAATTTCAGGATGATGTTCTCGACATCCTCGCCGACGTAACCGGCTTCGGTCAGCGTCGTCGCGTCGGCCATCGTGAACGGCACGTCGAGAATGCGGGCCAGCGTCTGCGCCAGCAAGGTCTTGCCGGAGCCGGTCGGGCCGATCAGCAGGATGTTCGACTTCGCGAGTTCGACGTCGTTGTGCTTGGTCTGGTGATTGAGCCGCTTGTAGTGATTGTGGACCGCAACCGAGAGCACCTTCTTGGCGTGGCTCTGGCCGATCACGAAGACGTCGAGAACCTTGCAGATTTCCTTCGGCGTCGGAATCCCGACGCGCGACTACACCAGCGAAGACTTGTTCTCTTCACGGATGATGTCCATGCAGAGTTCGACGCACTCATCGCAGATGAAAACGGTGGGACCCGCGATCAGCTTGCGGACCTCGTGCTGGCTCTTCCCACAGACCGAGCAATACAGCGTGTTCTTGGAGTCGCTCGTACCGACCTTACTCATTCCTGTCTCCGTCCGCCGTTCGATCTCGTCCGCGCAATCGCTCCATTCCGGTACGTACCGGACCGTAAGTGTAGATAGAGCAAAATCCGTACCAGAAAAGACCCTCGCTCCAGATACCGCACGAATCGCGGCTTAATTCATCATAGTAGACCAACTGCCTCAGCCAACCATGCTGACACCCGACTATCAAGAATTCGCTAATCGCCCGAACGCCTGAGGACGTGACAATAGCGTGATTTGGGGCAATCGCACGCACCCGGCAGCCGAAATCAGCCCAGCGTTGCGCTATTGCAACGCTTGGAATTGCTTGGAAAAACGGAACTTTCCGCCACCCGGCACCGGTGGCCGGGGAAACCTGACGCCAAACAGGATTTCCCGGCGCCCGTTTCAAGCCCCCATCGTGTGATTACGGGGGTCTGCCTACGGGGTCTTGGGAGTCGGCTCCTCGGATCGCTTGTCGATCACCTTGTCGACGATCCCGAAGTCGCGGGCCATCTCGGCGGTGAGGAACTTGTCGCGTTCCAGCGCATCCTCGATCGCCTTGTAGGTCTGGCCGGTGTGTTTGACGTAGATCTCGTTGAGCCGCTTCTTCAGGTTCAGGATCTCCTGGGCGTGCAGCATGATGTCGGTGGCCTGGCCCTGGAACCCGCCCGAGGGCTGGTGCACCATGATGCGCGAATTCGGCAGCGAGAACCGCATGTCCTTGTGGCCGGCGCAGAGCAGCAGCGATCCCATCGATGCCGCCTGCCCGGTGCACAGCGTCGACACCGGCGGACGAATGAACTGCATGGTGTCGTAGATCGCCAGACCCGACGTCACCACGCCACCCGGCGAGTTGATGTACATCGAAATCTCTTTCTTCGGATTCTCGGCTTCGAGAAACAGGAGCTGGGCGACCGTCAGGGTCGACATGCCATCCTCGACCGGCCCGGTCACAAAGATGATGCGCTCTTTCAGGAGACGCGAAAAAATATCATAGGCCCGTTCGCCGCGGTTGGTCTGTTCGACCACCATCGGCACGAGGTTCATGTAGGTTTCCACCGGATCGCGCATTGATCACCTAGGGGTTGGCGGAAGCGGACGTCCGTCGACAAGACCTTCAGATCAAGGAATTGCCGGCGCGGACGAACGTCCCGTGATGCAGGAGCTAGTCAACAGAACACACAGATATGAGCCAATTGACCGACGACAAGGCCACTGGCTTTCACTGCCGAATGACCGTCAGTTCAAGCTGATTCGCGCGGCCACAGCAAAGCAATGGGCGCCATTGCAGGCGCCTTTTGCCTGGTATCCTTAACGTTACACCTTAACGCGGACGCCGTCCGATATTTCGCCGGGCGAAGCCTGCCCGCGAGCAGGATCGCCCCCGCGATCGGATCTCTCCCGCGATCAGGCCGCGGTCTTCTCGTCCTCGTCCTTGTAGAGATCTTCCTTCGAAACCTTCTTCTCGGTCACGTTGGCAAGCTCGAGGATGAAATCGACCACCTTGTCCTCGTAGATCGGGGCGCGAAGCTGCGCCAGCGCATTGGCGTTGTTGCGATAGAAGTCCCAGACTTCCTTCTCGCGGCCCGGCATCGAACGCGCACGCTCGATGACGGCGCGGCTGACCTCGTCGTCGGTGACCGAGATCTTGTTCTTCTCGCCGATCTCGGACAGCACCAGGCCGAGCCGCACCCGGCGGTCGGCGATCTTGTGGTATTCTTCCTTGGCGGCCTCCTCGGTGGTGTTCTCCGATTCGAAGGTCTTGCCGGTGGATTCCATCTCCGCCTTGATCGAGTTCCACATCAGGGTGAATTCCTCTTCGATCAGCGACGGCGGCGCATCGAAGCGATGGGCCTCGTCGAGGCGGTCCAGCAGCAGGCGCTTGACGCGCTGGCGGGTGGCGCCGGCGAACTCCTGCGTCAGCCGCTCGCGCGCGGCTTCCTTCAGCTTGTCGAGCGATTCGAGGCCGAGCGCTTTGGCGAACTCGTCATCGATCGTGCTGTCCTGCGGGGCTTCAATCAAAGTCGCGGTGGTCTCGAACTCGGCGGGCTTGCCGGCCAGGGTCTCGCTGGCATAGTTCTTCGGGAAAGTGACCTTCAGGGTGCGGGTTTCGCCGCCGGCCATGCCGATCAACTGTTCTTCGAAGCCGGGAATGAAGGTTCCGGAACCGATCACGACCTGAATGCCCTCGCCGGTACCGCCGTCGAACGGCGTACCGTCGATGGTACCCTTGAAGGAGACCGTGACCCGGTCGCCGTTTTCCGCCTTGGCGCCCTCGGCCTTGGCGGCATAGGCGCGGTTCTGGTCGGCGATGCGCTTGATGGCCTCGTCGACGTCGGCGTCGCTGACCTCCGCGACGGGCTTTTCAACCGTAAAACTCTTGAAATCGGCGAGCTGGATCGCGGGCACAACCTCCACGGCGACCGTGTAGCTGAGGTCGGACTTGCCGGCGAGAACGTCCTCGATCTCCTTCTGCTCGGTCGGCATCGTGATCTTGGGTTCGGTCGCGAGTTTGAAGCCGCGCTCGCTGAAGATCTCCGAATTGGTGTCGCGGATCAGTTGGTCGATGGTCTCGGCCGCCACCGAGCGGCCATAGAGGCGCTTGAGGTGGCCGACCGGGACCTTGCCGGGACGAAAGCCGTTGAGGCGAACCTTGTCCTTCATGTCGACCAGGCGCGCATCGACCTTGGCCTCGATATCGGCGGCCGGAACGCTGACCAGAAATTCGTGCTTCAGTCCGTCGGCGACGGTTTCCTTCACCTGCATGGCGTCAATCTTCTTCCCGCTTGGTCCGGCGCATCGGCCGGACATTGTAAATCTGTTCGACGCGCGGCAACGATCCTGCGTCGGTGGTTCGGCGGCCCGTCCCTTGCGGAAACGTCCCTTCAAAATTCTCGCAAACGCTGAAAGCGCTTGGTGCGGGCGGAGGGACTCGAACCCCCACAACTTTCGTCACTGGAACCTAAATCCAGCGCGTCTACCAGTTCCGCCACGCCCGCGACGAGCATCATGTCCGGCCGCGATGACGCGGGCGGCGGGCTTATAACATGGCGATCCCCGTTCGCAGCAAAAAAATGGGCTTTTCAGCGCCTTGCCGGGGAATGTCGGATTACTGGACTTCGATGGCGGAAAATGGTCCGGATCGGACATGACAGATGGTATTTTCCGGCCGACCCGGCGCGGCCTGCTGGCCGGGCTGGGCGGGACGATTCTCAGCCCGGGCCTCCCTGTGCCGGCCGCGGCCGCCCCGCGGCAGGTGCTGGCGCTGCAGGCCAGGCCCGGCACGGCCGCGTTGCGGGGCGGATCGGCGGATACACCGGTTTGGTCGCTTTCCGAGGCAATGCCCGATGCCGCCAGACGTTTTAGGCGCGGCGAGGAAGTCGAGGTGAGCCTCGAAAACCAGTTGCCGATCCCGGTCGTCCTCAACTGGCACGGCGTCGACGGCAACCCTGGCGCCGAGCCGCTGACGGCCCGACCGCCGCTGGCCCCGGGAGCCAAGGATAGTTTCGTCATGCCGTTGCGGCATGCCGGCACCTTGATGTGCGATCTCCGGCTGCTTGGCGACGGCCAGGCGCGACCGCTGCCGGCGCGGGCCATCATCGTCGGCGAGATCGAGCCGGTCGCGGCCGACCGCGACGAGATGTTCCTGATCGAAGACTGGCGCCTGCGCCCCGACGGTGGCGCGATCGCACCCGGCGCCGACGCCAAGGACGCGACCACGGCCTATACCGTCAATGGACGCCCCTCAGCCGACCTTGGCGTCCGCGCCAATGAGCGGCTGAGGCTTCGGATCATCAATGGCTGCCAGCGCAATGCAATCGCGTTGAAAATCGAGGATCACGACGTTCTCGTGGTGGCGATCGACGGCCAGCCGGCCGAGCCCTTTCCGGCGCGCAATGGAGCGCTGGTGCTGGCGCCGGGAAGCCGCATCGATGCATTCATTGACGGTACCCGGCCGGCGGGGTCGGTCTCCCCCATCGTCCTGCATGACGGCAAGGCGCCGCACACGATCGGCCGTCTGGTGACGTCCAGCGACGCGCCGGCCCGCAACGCGCCGCTTCCTCCAGCGAAGGCGCTCGCTTCGAACGGACTGCCGCCGCAGCTCGATCTGAAGAACGCGCTGCGCTTCGAACTGGCGCTGGGCGGAGCCGGCGGATCGCCGCCGGACTGGGTCCCTCCGGCAAATCTGACAGCCACCGTCGCACCGACATTCCGCGTCAAGGCCGGCCGCGTCGTGGTGCTGGCCCTGACCAACCGGGCGTCGACGCCGTCCGTCTTTCATCTGCACGGTCACCATTTCCGGCTGCTGGACCGACTCGACGACGGCTGGAAGCCGTTCTGGCTCGACACGCTCATGATCGACGCCGGCCAGACCCAGCGCGTCGCCTTCGCCGCCGAAACCAAGGGTCGCTGGCTGATGGAGACGATGGCTACCGACTGGGCCGCGCCAAGGCTGGTGCGCTGCTACGCGGTGGAATAAGCGCGCCCGCCAGCCGTCATTAAGCAAGTATCGTTGATCGATAGTAGCGCCCTTGCTCTCGCCCTCTGGTTGATATTGAGTGATGGTGGGTGTTGGGGAGTAGTAAATGCGTATTTTGGTTGTGGTCGCCGCGGCGGCTGCTCTGGGGGGATGTGCGTCCGCAACGCGCGGGACCACCGAACAAATCTCAATCGCATCGACACCGTCAGGCGCGGAGGCCACGATTGCCGGGCTAGAGGTGCCGACGGCGTGTGTGACCCCGTGCGTCGTCCAAGCCAAGCGCAACGCCGACATCACGGTAAGCATCGCCAAAGAGGGCTACGAGCCTCAAATCATTCCGTTGACAAAGGATGTGGCGGGATCCGGCGCTGCCGGTTTTGCCGGGAATTTGTTGCTTGGCGGTGTTGTGGGCATGGGTGTCGACGCCGTGACCGGCGCCGCCATGGACCATCATCCTAACCCGGTCATCGTAACGTTGCAGCCGACCGCGCCATCGCCTCGCGCGACTCGTCCGCCCGCCCGACCTCCTCGGCCGACTCCTACACCGCAAGCAGGCATGTAGCCGCTCGCAAGTAAAACGAGACCGCAACGTCTCCGCCATTTTCATTAATACTCGATGCCGAGATGATCGTAGAGCCGGCGGAATACCGCCGGGAGCACCTCCGGCAGGTCTTCCGCGATCAACCC
Source organism: Tardiphaga sp. (assembly GCA_028290765.1). The sequence goes on along the minus strand of JAQGJF010000783.1, from coordinate 902 downwards.
CGGTCCGGCCTCGCTGCCGGCCTCGCCATGCATCCACACGCCGATGCAGGCGGCCTCGAACGCCGGCACGCTTTGGGCCAACAGACCGCCGATCATTCCCGCCAGCACGTCACCGGACCCCGCGGTGGCCAGCCAGGGCGGCGCGTTGGCGGCGACCGCAGCCCGGCCGTCCGGCGATGCGACCACCGTGTCCGGCCCCTTGAGCAGCACCACGGCGCCGGAGCGCTCGGCCGCTATCCGCACCCGTTCAAGCTTTGAGCGAAGTGGATGCTTGTTGCTCATATCACTGAATAAACGAGGAAATTCTCCCTCATGCGGGGTGAGGACAACCTGTGGAAACTCATTTTTTTTGGTTGCTTCAAACAGGTGATCGGGAGCGTCGGCAAAGCTCGTCAACGCGTCGGCGTCCAGCACCAGAGCACATTTGGCTAACAATGCCGCCAGGACGAAATCCCGCGTCCGCTGACCGAGACCGGCACCCGGCCCGATCACGCAGGCATTGAGGCGGCGATCGGCCATCAGTTCGGCGAACTCCGCCGCGCTGTCGATGGCGCGCACCATCACCGCCGTCAGCGCGGCAGCGTTGATCGCCAGCGCGTCGCGCGGCGAAGCCAGCGTCGTGAGCCCGGCGCCGGCACGCAGCGCCCCTCGCCCGGCCAGCCGCGCCGCACCGGTCGACGCCATGTCACCGGAGACCACGACGGCATGGCCGCGGGCGTATTTGTGGCCATCGATCCGCGGCACCGGAAACGATCCGCGCCAAAGCTCGGGATCGTTTTCGAACGTGGCCGGACGAATCTCGTTCAGCACCGCGGCATCGATCCCGATATCGGCGACGCGTACGCGGCCGCAATGAGCCCGCCCGGGCAACAGCAAATGTGCAGGCTTGCGGCGGAAGAACG
>JAQGJF010000774.1 GCA_028290765.1 Tardiphaga sp. | reverse complement strand
CGTGCTGTCGCCCGAAGAGTGCAACGGCATGCTGGTCTGCTACAATTATTTCCAGGACCTCAAGAACAAGGCCAACGAGACCTTCGTCGCCGCGTTCCACAAGCGGTTCGGCGCCGATTATCCCAATGTCACCGAACTCGCCATGGGCACCTATCAAGGCTTCAAGATCTGGGCCGAGGCGGTGAAGAAGGCCGGCAGCGTCGATCGGCTGAAGGTGATCGAAGCGCTCGAAACCGGCATCAGCATCGACGCGCCGTCGGGCAAGGTCACGATCGATCCGCCGACCCACCATTGCGTGCTCGACGTGCACATCGCCGAGGTCAAGGACAAGAAGCTCAACGTGCTCGAAGACTTCGCGCAGCAGAAGCCGTCGGACACGGCGGCGGTCTGCAACCTGATCAAGAACCCCAATGACAACCAGCAATATGTCATCAAGATCTGAGGCGGGTGCATACCGATCGCGGATGATGAACCGGAGTATCTCTTCGTGTGGATGACCGTTTGCGATCCCTCCCCCTTGTGGGGTCCGATCGAGCTTGCTCGATCGTGGTCGGCCGAGCGAAGCGGAGGCCGGGGTGGGGGTAGCCCCAAGCACGGCTTCCGTCGCGGCTACCCCCACCCGACAGGCCATCGGCCAGCCACCCACCCCACCAGGGGGAGGGATAACAAGAAGCGACCGACAGCCGCGATCGAAGGACAATGACGTGGATCTTGTAGTTCTGCTGGCGATCCAGGTCCTTTATGCGATCGCCAGCCTGGCGCTGATCAGCGTCGGGCTGGCCATCATCTTCGGCATGATGCGGGTGATCAACCTCGCGCATGGCGAGTTCCTGATGCTCGGCGGCTACGCCGCCATCGTCGCCACCAGCCAGGGCATCAGCATCTGGATCGCCATGCTGGTGGTGGCGCCGGTCGTGGTCGGCATCATCGGCGTCATCGTCGAGCGGACCATCATCCGTTTCCTCTATGGCCGCATGATCGACACCATGCTGGCGACCTGGGGGCTCAGCCTGTTCCTGGTCGGGCTCACCACGGCGATCTTCGGCAATACCACAGTCGGGATTTCGGCGCCGCTCGGCAGTTTCCAGATCGGCGCCTACCGCACCAGCGCCTATACGCTGTTCGTCATCGCGGTCGCGGTGGTGGTGATGGCCGGCATTTTCGCGGTGCTGCGCTGGACCCGGCTCGGCCTGATCGCCCGCGGCACCATGCAGAACGCCAACATGGCTTCGGCGCTCGGCGTAAAACCGGCGCGGGTCTATGCCGTCACCTTCGGCATCGGCGCGGCGCTGTCGGGCCTCGCCGGCGGCGTGCTGGCGCCGGTGTCCGGCGTGTTTCCGACCATCGGCGTCGCCTATGTCGCAAAGTCCTTCATCACCGTGATCGGCGGCGGCGCCGCGATGGTCTCGGGCACGGTGTCGGCGTCGGCACTGTTCGGCACCATCAACCAGATCGCCACCTATGCCACCACGCCGGTGTTCGGCGAGGTGGCGCTGCTCGCCGCCGCGATCGTTCTGATCCGCCTGTTGCCGCAAGGCATTACCGGACGATTTTTCCGGAGGGGCATGTGAACCCGCGCGCCCTCAATATCGCCGGACTGGCGCTGGTCGGTGTCATCGGCGTCGCCTTTCTGATCCTGACGCCGCGCCTTGCCGAACTCGATGTCGTGCTCGAACTGACGGTCTACATGATCATGGCGATCCTGGCGCTCAGCCTGGCGCTGGTCTGGGGCTATGGCGGCATCCTCTGTTTCGGCCAGTCGGCCTTCTTCGGCCTTGGCGCCTACACCTATGCCATCGCCATGTTCAACATCGGCGAAAGCACCGTCCCGGTCCTGCTGGCGATCGCGCTGCCGGCGGCCTTTGCCGCGCTGCTCGGCTATTTCATCTTTTATGGCCGCATCAGCGACGTCTATCTCGGCGTCATCACGCTGACGGTGACGCTGATCATGTTCAACTCGATCAACTCCACCGCCGGACCGGAATTTCACATCGGCTCGGCCAGGCTCGGCGGTTTCAACGGCATCCCGGGAATACCGCCGCTGAATATTCCCGGCAACAAGGGCGCGCCGGTCGAACTCGAAGGCATGTTCTATCTCTCGACGGCGCTGCTGCTCGCTACCTATTTCGGGCTGCGATTGCTGCTCGCGAGTCGCTTCGGCCGGGTCATTGTCGGCATTCGTGAGAACGAGCGCCGTGCCGAGCTCCTGGGCTACGACCCCCGGGCCTACAAGCTCGCGACCTTCACGACCGGCGCCGCGCTGGCGGGTCTGGCCGGTTGCCTGTTCGCCAATTGGGGCGCCTTCGTCAGCCCTACCATCTTCGGTCTGGCGCAGTCGGCGCAGATCATCATCTGGGTCATCGTCGGCGGGCGCGGCACGCTGATCGGGCCTATCGTGGGCTGTATCGGCATCCAGTGGCTCAGCGCCGCGCTCGGCGCCAACCAGCCGAGCGGCTCCAATGCCTGGGCCGCGTTGCTCAGCAATGTTCCGCTTGTCCTCGGCATCATCCTGGTCGCGTTCGTGCTGCTGGTCCCGAAGGGGCTGGTGCCCACGATCGGCGATTGGGGGAAGCAGCTGCTTCGGCTGCGGATGCCGAGACCGGCCGTGAACGTGAAGGCCAAGCCGGTGGAGGAGGGGCAATGACGACGCCGCTGCTCGAAACCCGCGATCTCAGCATGCGCTTTGGCGGAGTCCACGCCGTGCGCAACGTCAATTTCAGTTTGGCGGAAGGCGAGCTGCGTTGCCTGATCGGCCCGAACGGTGCCGGCAAGAGCACCTTCTTCAAGATGGTGACCGGCCAGCTGCAGCCGAGCCAGGGCCATGTGCTGTTTCGCGGCCAGGACATTTCGTACGCGCAAGCCCACGAGATCGCGCGGCTCGGCATCGGCATCAAGACCCAGGTGCCGAGCGTATTCGATGGGTTGAGCGTGCGCGAAAACATCTGGCTCTCCGCCAGCCGCATCCATACCGGCCGACGCGCCACGGCGGTGGTCGACGAGATGCTGGAGCGGATCGGCCTCACCGGTGCCGCGGAACGCATTGTCGGCCAGCTCGCGCATGGCCAGCGGCAATGGGTGGAACTGGGCGTCGTGCTGTCGACCGATCCGCAATTGATCCTGCTCGACGAGCCGGCCGCCGGCATGACCAACGAAGAGGTCAACAAGACCGCCGAGCTGGTGCGCGAAATCAACCGCAGCAAGGCGCTGATCGTGGTCGAGCACGATATGCAGTTTATCCGCAAGATCGCTAAAAAGGTGACGGTGTTCAATCAGGGCGGCGTGCTGGTCGAGGATTCCGTCGAGAACATCCTGCGCAATCCGCAGGTGCGCGATATCTACCTCGGCAAACAGGCGGTGGCGTGATGTTGCAGGTCACCGAACTTTGCGCGGGTTACGGTCGCATTCCGATCCTCAACGGAATCAATTTTGCGATTCAGGACGGCGAGTTCGTCGGCGTTCTCGGCCATAACGGCATGGGCAAGACCACGCTGCTGAAGGCCTTGATGGGGTTTCTGCCGGCCAGCTCAGGCCAGGTGCGTTTCGCCGATACCGATGTCACCACGAAAGAACCGTACGATCGCGCGCGGCTGGGGTTTGGCTATGTGCCGCAGGGGCGGGAGATCTTTCCGGCGCTCACGGTTCACGACAATCT
>JAQGJF010000738.1 GCA_028290765.1 Tardiphaga sp. | reverse complement strand
CGCCAAACAGAAGGCGACGTTCAAGGGGCGGTAAGCGCCAGCGCGCCATGCGCGAATTATTGAAGCAAGCGCCGCGCTGACGCGGCCAGGGGGAGACGATCAATGAACAGGATGCGGAGCATCAGATCACTATTGGTGGCGGCGATTGTCATGTCCCCGGCCGCCTATGCGCATGCCGATAATGCGCCCGCGCTGCCGCATTCGATCAAGATCGGCGTGCTCAACGACCGATCCGGGCCCTACGCCGACGCAGCCGGCGAAGGTTCGGCGGTTGCGGCGCGCATGGCCGCGGAAGAATTCGGCAACATGGTGCTCGGCCAGCCGGTCGAAATTCTTGTCGGCGATCACATGGGAAAACCGGACCTGGGCGCGATCGTCGCGCGCAAATGGTTCGACACCGAAAACGTCGACGTGGTTGCCGATATTGCCAATTCCGGTGTCGGCATCGCGGTCGTCAATCTTGCCAAGGAACGCAACAAGATCGTCCTGAATAATTCCGCCTCGTCCGACTTTACCGGCAAGGCGTGTTCGCCCACCGCAGTGCAGTGGAGCTACAACACCTATGCCAACGGTAACGCGCTTTCGGCCGCGATGAAGCGTGCCGGGCTGGACAGCATTTTCACCATTGGCGTGGACTACGCCTATGGCCGCATGCTGGGGTCCGATCTCAAGCGTTTCGTGGAGAAATCCGGCGGCACCATGGTCGGCGAGGCTTGGCATCCGCTCAATACCGCGGATTTCAGTTCTTTCCTGCTGCAGGGCCAGGGTTCGAAGGCCAAGGCGATCGCACTGGCGGATTCCGGCGCCGACCTTGTCGGCATCCTGAAGCAGGCGGACGAATTCCAGATCGGCAAGCAGCAGACCATTGTCGTCCTGGCGTCGATCAATCTCAGTGAAATCGAAGCGCTTGGCCTCACGGTCGCTCAGGGTCTGCTGACCATGTCGGCCTTTGAATGGAACAAGACAGACGAGTCGCGGCGCTGGACCAAGGCCTTCGTTGCGCGTACCGGCAAGATTCCGACGGCCGACCAGGTCGCGACCTATTCCGAGGTCCGGCACTATCTGAAAGCCGTCATTGCGGCGCGTTCGCTGGATACCGCGACTGTGCTCGCCAAGATGCGCGAGATGCCGGTCAACGACATTTTTGCCAGCAACGGCCGTTTGCGCGAAGACGGTCAGATGATTCACGATCTCTACCTCGTCCGCGTGAAGAAGCCTTCCGAGTCGAAGGAGAAGGGCGATTATGTCTCGATCGTGCAGGAGCTTCCGGGAGACGAGATCTTCCAGACCCTGGCGGAAAGCGCGTGTCCGCTCGTCAAGAATTAACCATCGATGTATCGGCCCTCGGCCGGGAAAACAGGAACCACCGCGCATGATCCTCAACGAAGACCAACTCGCCATCCGGGATCTCGCGCGTCGTTTCGCGAAACAGCGCCTGGCCCCGCATTACCAGGCGCGGGAGACCGCGGGGGTGATGGATCGAAAACTGATTCGCGAAATGGGGGATCTGGGGCTTCTCGGCGCTGACCTTCCGGAAAAATTCGGCGGCCTCGGCGTGCCCGGCGTCACCGCCGGCGTGATCGCCGAGGAACTTGCCTATGGCGATTTCAATATCAGCGCGGTTCCCGTCGGCGTCTCGCTGTTGGGTGCAATCCTGATGGGCAGCGCGACGCCGGCGGTCGCCGAACAATGGGTGCCGCGCATGATCAGCGGCGAGGTGTTGCTCGGTATCTGCGTGACCGAGCCGAGCGGCGGTTCGGATGCCGCCAACCTCAAGCTGCGTTGCCGTCGCGACGGCGACTTCTACGTTCTGAACGGCGAGAAGACCTCGATTACCTTCGCCGACAGCGCTGACGGCTTTATCGTGTTTGCGCGAACCGGCAGCCCGGACAGCGGCGCCGCCGGAATCACCGCCATGATCGTGTCCGCCGATACACCGGGCATCGCGCGGACGCGTTTCGACGACGTCGGCAGCCGGATCATCGGGCGGGGGTCGGTGTTTTTCGAGGACGTGCGCGTGCCCATCGAAAATCGATTGGGTGCAGAGAACCAGGGCTTTACCCACGTGATGCGCGGCTTCGACTACAGCCGTGCCCTGATTGCGCTGCAATGCGTCGGTTGCGCCCAGGCTTCACTGGACGAGGCATGGGAATACACCAAGACGCGCACCGCGTTCGATGCCCCGATCGCGCAATATCAGGGCGTCACGTTTCCCCTGGTCGAGGGGGAGACCCTGCTCGCCGCCGTGCGACAGCTGTCCTATCACGCTTTGGCACTGCGCGACGCGGGGCAGCCGCACACCGCAGAAGCGGCGATGGTCAAGTGGCTGGGTCCCAAGACCGCGTTTGACGTCATCCATCAGTGCCTGCTCACATTCGGCCATTACGGGTGGTCCAAGGATCTCCCGCATCAGCAGCGCATGCGCGACGTGATGGGCCTCGAAATCGGCGACGGCACCGCGGGGATCATGAAACTGATCGTCGCGCGCGAACGCGTTGGCCGGGCTGCGGTGCAGTATGCGAAGCGCTGACGATAGAGGGGATCGATGAAGGTTCTGGTGCCGGTAAAGCGGGTGGTCGATTATAACGTCAAGGTCCGCGTCAAAAGCGATGGAACCGGCGTTGAGCTCTCCAATGTCAAGATGTCGATGAATCCGTTCGACGAAATCGCCGTCGAGGAAGCCCTGCGCCTGAAAGAGGCCGGCAAGGCAACCGAGGTGGTGGTGGTCTCGAT
>JAQGJF010000650.1 GCA_028290765.1 Tardiphaga sp. | reverse complement strand
ATCGTCTGCACCGGGCCGTTCGACGATGAAACCGAAACCGCCGAAGATTATCGCGCCATGTTGGGCGAGGCGCGGAACCGAAATCTGACCCTGGTCTGCGCCAATCCCGACATCGTGGTCGAGCGCGGCGACCGCCTGGTCATCTGCGCGGGCGCTATTGCCGAACTCTATCGCGAAATGGGCGGCGACGTGGTGTTTTACGGCAAGCCGCACCGGCCGATCTATGAGCGCGCGATGGCGCTGGCGACGGAGCGCCGCGGCGCCGCGACGCCACTCAAACGGGTGCTCGCCATCGGCGACTCGGTCCGGACCGACCTGACCGGGGCCCAGGCCTTCGGGATCGACTGCCTGTTCGTGATGCGCGGCATTCACGCCGGCGAATTCGAAGGCATCGAATGGCTGGATCCGGCTGCGGTGAAGGAACTGTTCGGCCACCCGCCGCTGGCCCTGACCCGCGAACTGCGCTGGTAGGTGCTCAAAACGCAGAATGGCCGGGACTTATGCGCGAAGACGCGCTTCGCGCTTTGGCCCGGCCATGACGAACGATGGGGTGATTACGTTGGATCGTGTCGCGGCTTACGCCGGCACGTTATCCGGGAACACCGCTTCGATCTTGGTCTTCAGCGTCGCGGCGTTGAAGGGCTTGACAATGTAGTTGTTCACGCCGGCCTTCTTGGCGGCAATGACGTTCTCGGTCTTCGATTCCGCCGTGATCATGATGAACGGCGTCATCGCCAAATTGGGATCGGCGCGAACTTCCTTGAGAAGGTCGTAGCCGGTCATCGGCTCCATGTTCCAGTCCGAGATCACCAGCCCGTATTTCTTGCCGCGCATCTTCTCGAGCGCCGCCGATCCATCGCTGGCATCGTCGATATGCTCGAACCCGAGCTGCTTGAGAAGATTGCGAATGATGCGGATCATGGTGTTGTAATCGTCCACCACCAGCACCGTCATCGACAAATCAACCGCCATCTTCAACTCCCCCAGGACACGACACGCTTACTGTGCGCCGAAAACCATCACCAAGACCTGCCGCGCAGGCCAATCGACCAGAAAAGGCTCGGCTTGTACTGTGCCTTGCCCTCGAACCCACTGTCAGGATTAGCACCCGCGGTTAAACAGCCCGTTAACCCGGTCGGCCGGCGACCGGCCCGGGACCACCCGACCGTGCGACTATTCAGCCCGACTTGACTTCGCTAATACCTCCACGTCACGGTTCCGGCCCACAGCCACAAAAATGAACGAATCCACAATGACTTCCGGCTTTGCCGTCATCCGCGATACCACCCCGGCCGCCGCGATCCCCAAGGGATCGGTGGTCGCCATGGGCAATTTCGATGGCGTCCACCTCGGACATCGCGCTGTCATTGCTGCGTCTCTTGAAATGGCGAGGCTGCACGGCAAGCCGGCTTTCGCCGTCACGTTCGAACCCCACCCGCGCAGTTTTTTCAGCCCGAACACCCCGCAATTCCGGCTTTCGGATGAAACCGCGAAATTGCGCCTGCTCGCCGGAACCGGGCTCGCCGGTGCTGTGGTAATGACGTTCGACAAGGGCCGGGCCGGCACGACGGCGCAAGACTTCATTCACCATGATCTGATCGAGCGGCTCGGTATCAGCGGCATCGCCGTCGGCTACGACTTTCATTTCGGCAAGGGCCGGGTCGGATCACCCAGCCTCCTGGTCAGCGAGGCGCCCCGGCTCGGGATCGAGGTCGACGTCCAGCCCCATATCGACATCGAGGAGCGCCCGGTCTCCTCAACCGCCATCCGCATGGCGCTGGCCGAGGGCCAGATCGAGGATGCCACCCTGATGTTGGGCGCCCCCTGGTTCGTGACCGGCGAGGTCATTCACGGCGAGAAGCGCGGTCGCGACCTCGGCTATCCGACCGCCAACATCCGGCTACCGGCCAATTGCGGCCTCAAGCACGGCATCTATGCGGTGCGGGTCGGCCGCGGGCCGGAGCGGCTCGACGGCGTCGCCAGTTTCGGCCGCCGCCCCACTTTCGACAACGGCGCGCCGCTGCTGGAAGTCTTCCTGTTCGATTTCAAGGGCGATCTCTACGGCACGGTGCTCGACGTCGCCTTCATCGCCTTCATCCGGGAAGAGCTGAAGTTCGAGGGCATCGAAGCCCTCGTGCGCCAGATGGACGACGACAGCGCCCAGGCCCGTGCGGCCCTGGCGGCCGCACCAGGGGCGTTTCCAAAACTGGGAGAGATCGGCTGACCAAGACCGAAAAGCAGAAAATGCTGGCGGGCGAATTGTACCGCGCCGGCGATCCGGAGTTGCAGGCGGATGCGGCGGCGAACAAGGCATGGCTTAACCGCTACAACGCCGCCATGGCGCTGCCGGCATCCGGGCGCCACGCGTTGCTGTCCCAGCACTTCGCCCATGTCGGCGCCAACGCCGTGGTGCGTCCGGCGTTCTTCTGCGACTACGGCTATAATATAAGCCTCGGCGACGAGGTGTTCCTGAACTTCAATTGCGTGATCCTCGATGTGGTCGAGGTCAGCATCGGCGACCGCACCCAGATCGGACCGGCGGTGCAGATCTACGCCGCCGACCATCCCCGGGACGCCGAAACCCGCCGCACCGGGCTCGAATTCGGCCGGCCGGTGCGGATCGGCCGCGACGTCTGGATCGGCGGCGGGGCGATCATCCTGCCTGGCGTCACGATCGGTGACGGCGCCCTGATCGGTGCCGGCAGCGTGGTGACGCGGGATGTCGGGGCGAACCAGACCGTGGCCGGAAATCCCGCCCGGCGCATCGGTGGTGGCGCCTAAACGGCCCTTCGGCCGGCCAAATCCCGTGCTTTGCGATCCGCCGGCCGGCTGCTATTGAGTGCCGCATGTCTGCGTGGCGCCCCATCATACGCATTAGCGGCCCGGCTTCCGCCTGAGCTTGGCTCAGCGCAAGACCGGGACCGTTCCAGTTCATCGCGATCAAACGCGCTTTCCCGCCATTTCAGCCAGCCAGAGCATTCATGTCCGAGAAGCCGCAAAAATCCGACGCCACCGACTATTCCAAAACCCTGTTCCTGCCGCAGACCGAGTTCCCGATGCGCGCCGGTCTGCCGCAGCGCGAGCCCGAACTGCTCGAACGCTGGAAGGCGATCGACCTCTACGGCAAGCTCCGCGAGGCTGCCCAAGGCCGCGCCAAATTCGTGCTGCATGACGGCCCGCCCTATGCCAATGGCAACATCCATATCGGGCACGCGCTGAACAAGATCCTCAAGGACGTCGTCACCAAGAGCCAGCAGATGCTCGGCTTTGATTCCAATTACGTGCCGGGCTGGGACTGCCACGGCCTGCCGATCGAATGGAAGATCGAGGAAGAGAACTACCGCTCCAAGGGCAAGCCGAAGCCCGACTTCAAGGACGCCGCGGCGATGATCGCGTTCCGCAAGGAATGCCGCGCCTACGCCCAGAAGTGGCTCGACGTCCAGCGCAGTGAATTCAAGCGGCTCGGCATCATCGGCGACTGGGACCATCCCTACGCCACCATGGATTATTTCGCCGAAGCCCAGATCGCGCGCGAATTGATGAAGTTCGCCGCCAACGGCACGCTGTACCGCGGCTCCAAGCCGGTAATGTGGAGCGTGGTGGAAAAGACCGCGCTGGCGGAAGCCGAGGTCGAATACGAGGACTACACCTCGGATACGGAGTGGGTGAAGTTTCCGGTGGCCTCGCCTTACGGCCGGCTTGCCAACGCCTCGGTGGTGATCTGGACCACGACGCCGTGGACCCTGCCCGGCAACCGCGCCATCAGCTTCTCGTCGAAAATCGCCTATGGTCTCTACAAGGTCACCGAGGCGCCAGCCGACAATTGGGTCAAGCCCGGCGAACTTCTCATCCTCGCCGACACGCTGGCCGAAAGCGTGTTCAAGCAGGCGCGCGTCACCGGTTATGAAAAAGCCAGCGAGCTATCGGCCGACGTGCTGGACGCGCTCGAGTGCAAGCATCCGCTGCACGGGTTCGCCGGCGGCTACGAATTCATCGTCCCGCTGCTCGAAGGCGATCACGTCACCGACGATACCGGCACCGGCTTCGTCCACACCGCGCCCGGTCACGGCCGCGAAGATTTTGATATCTGGATGGCGAATGCGCGCGCGCTGGACGCACGCGGCATCAACACGGTCATCCCCTACACCGTCGATGAGAACGGCGCGCTGACCGACCAGGCGCCCGGTTTTGTCGGCAAGCGCGTCATCACTGACAAGGGTGAAAAGGGCGACGCCAACGAGGCCGTGATCAAGGCCCTGCTCGACGCCGGCATGCTGCTGGCGCGGTCCAGGCTGAAGCACCAATACCCACACTCCTGGCGCTCGAAGAAGCCGGTGATCTTCCGCAATACGCCGCAATGGTTCATCGCCATGGACCAGCCGATCCCCGGCCTGCCGGAAGGCCATGCGGGAGAAGGCGCCGAGCCGAGCCTGCGGCAGGTGGCGCTCGGCGCCATCAAGCAGACGCGCTGGGTACCGGCGGCGGGCGAGAACCGCATCAACGGCATGATTGCCAACCGGCCCGATTGGGTGGTGTCGCGCCAGCGCGCCTGGGGCGTGCCGATCGCCATTTTCACCCGCGACGCCGGCGAGGGCCGGGTGGAAATTCTC
>JAQGJF010000593.1 GCA_028290765.1 Tardiphaga sp. | reverse complement strand
CGATCCAACTTTGACTCGTTCCGATCTAAATCCTCACCAGGACAGCCACCATGACCGGCCGCCCCTCCCTCTATACCGCCGCAACAGCCGAGCGCATTCTCGCCGAATTGTCGAACGGCCGCCCACTGGAGCGCATCTGTCGCGATCCCGGCATGCCGTCGAGCACCACGGTCCGGCAATGGGTGGTCGAGAACCGCGACGGCTTTGCGGTGCGCTACGCCCGGCTCAAGCAAGCCGGCCGCGTTGGCACCGGCCGTCCGACGACGTACACGGCCGAAGTCGCTAAGCACATCCTGCTCGAACTGGCGGAAGGCCGCACCCTGGCCGCCGTCTGCCGTGATCCCGGCATGCCGGCGGAGGGCACGGTGTGGCAGTGGAAGGACGCGGACCGCGAAGGTTTCGCGGCGCGCTACAGGACCGCCCGCAAACTCGGATACGATGCCATGGTGGACGAGATCCTCGAGATCATCGACGACGCGCGCCGCGACCGGATCGTGCGCCACAGGTTTGACGGCACCACCTTCACCGTCGCCAACCCCGGCAACGTCCGCCACGCCCGCCTGCGCATGGCATCACGGCGATGGCTGGCGTCGAGCGCGCTGCCGCGGCGTCACCGCAAGCGCAACGCGAAGGGTGCTGGCAAATGAGCCGCGATGCCAGGCGATCCCGGCATCGCGGCCCCACTGGCTGTCAGTCGATCCGGACCGGCGCGCTGACGTTCCTCATGACGCCCATGAAATTCCAGGGCCCCTTGTCGCGCCACCACCACAGTTCCGGACGCGCCGCTTCCGAGTCGGCGACGAACACGAAGAAGTTCGGCTCCTCGATTTTCTGCAGGATGACGCCCCGCTGTCCATGCACCTTGCCCGGTTTGTTCAGCCGGAACGTGTTGAGGCGTCCGGAAGGCAATGTTTCTGTGTAGCCGATGGCCGTCTTGTCCCAGTGCCGCGTACCGGGATCGGGATCCCGGAAGGTCGGCGTGAAGGTGAAGCGCGTCTGCGGGAAGGCGAAGGCCTGAGATCCCGCGAGAAGCGCGATGGCAAGCACAAGCATGGCCACGGGGTTGAGAGATGAACGTACACTCATTTCGATTCCTCCTGATGTCGGTTGAAACAGATGGATTTTCGGAAATGCGTCGCTTCATCTGCCTATCAGCCATCGGGATCATTCCGTGTGAGCCGGCTTACGCAGGGGCGCGGCGTGACGCCGCATCGGGATCGGCGAGATGATGGCAGCAACGGCTACGACGGCGTCACCGCGCGTCGCGGGCCGGCGTTCGTCGGACAAATGATGCAGCATAAATGGCGGCAGGCATCGAGACAGCCGCACGGGGCTGCGCCGCCACTACGCAACATGCGTCCTCCGCCGGCCGTGGAGAGCGGTCGACGAAGGAGGATGATCCGTCGCCTGAGGATCAGTCGAGGTTCTGCGGTGCGCGGACGTCCTTCATGACGCCCATGAAATTCCAGGGACCCTTATCGCGCCACCAATACAGCTCCGGACGCGCCGCTTGCGAGTCGGCGATGAACACGAAGAAGTTCGGCTCCTCCACTTTGCGAAGCACCACCCCGGCCAATCCGTGGACATGACTTTCCTTTTCCAGCTTGAAATTGTTGACCCGTCCGGAAGGCAGCTTTTCGACATAGCCGTTACCGGTCTTCTCCCATTGCCGTCTGCCGGGATCGGGATCCTTGAAGGTCGGCGTGAAGGTGAAGCTGTTGGGTTGAAAGGCGGAGGCCTGCGGTCCTCCGAAAAGCGCAATCGCGAGAGCGAGCATGGCCACAGGGCCGAGTGATGAACGTGCAATCATTTCGAGTCCTCCTGATGCCGGTTGAAAAAAAGCTGCATTTTAGAAATGCATCGCCTCATCTTTTTATGAGGGCTCGGGATCAGGCTGTATGAACCGCCTCACCCGGCGCTGCGCGACACCACATCGTGATCGTCGAGATCTGGACAGGACCGATGACGACGATCCGATGGCGAGGATTGCGGTGACGCTGCACTTGTCGACCGACGCTGCCGCAGCCCGCGCAAGTCCCCGCCGTCACGCCGCACTTAAGCGTTTGTCGAATACAAACGTTTGTACTAATCTCGCCGACATGAGCGAGCCGTCCCAAGCCACCACCTTGCCGATCGACACCCGCCTGCATTTGCTGGACGCGGCCGAGGAGCTGTTTGCCGAGCACGGCTACCACGGCGTGTCGCTGCGGGAAATCACGCGGAAGGCAGGCGTCAATATCGCATCGGCGAACTACCATTTCGGCAACAAGGATGGCCTTTATCGCGCCGTGTTCGAACGCCGCGTCGAGCCGATGAACCAGGAGCGCAACCGTCTGCTCGACGCTTGCGTCGACGCCCAGAAGCGCACCGGCAAGCTCGATCCGAAAGCCATCCTGGAGGCCTTCATCGAGCCGGCGCTGCGCGTCTCCAGCCTGCCGGGGGCCGAGAATTTCCGAAAACTGTCCGGCCGCGCCGCCACCGATCCCTCGCCCGAAGCGCGCAAGGTGGTCTATGAGCTGTATGACGTCGCCGCGCACCGTTTCGTCGATCTTCTGGCGGAGGCCTCGCCGCATTTGACCCGCGAGGATCTGTTCTGGCGCCTCAGTTGCATCTACGGCGCCATGATGTATGTCCGCGCCGACAGCGGCCGGTTGCAACAACTGGTTGGCAGCGGGTTTGCGATGACCGACAGCGGTGCCGCCATCCGCCATCTGATCCCGTTCCTCACCGCCGGATTGAGCCTGCCGTCGCTGGCGACGCCGATGGCCGCCGAATGACGTCGAAGCTCACGCGGCTCAGCATCAACGTCTTTCCCGCCGGCTTCATCTGGCCGCTGTGGGTCGGCCGGAACAAGGGCTTCTTTGCCGAACAGGGTCTGGAGATCGACCTGATCCACACCGTCAATTCCATCGATCAGATGACCGGCCTGATCGACGGCGCTTTCGACATCGCGATGACCGCGATCGACAATGTCATCGCCTACAACGAGGGCCAGGGCGAGGCGCCGACGCGCAACAAGTCCGATCTCGTCGGCGTGATGGGATCGAGCAGCGGTTTTCTGTCGCTGATCGTGGCGCCACATATCAAGTCGTTCGAGGATCTCAAGGGCACCACGCTGTCGGTCGATGCCATGACCACCGGCTATTCCTTCACCCTGCGCCGCTTGCTGGCGATGCGCGGGTTGACGGAGGACGACTACAAGCTCGTCAAGGTCGGCGGCATGAAGGAGCGCTTTGAGGCGCTGATCCGCAACGAGCAGGTCGGCACGCTGATGGTCCCGCCGTTCACGCTGATGGCGCGCGACCAGGGATTTAACGAATTGGCGCCGGTTCTCGCCGTGTTGAAGCATTTTCAAGGCGGCGTTGCCGCCGCGCGCCGCGAGTGGCTCGCGACCCATCAGGAAGAAATCG
>JAQGJF010000558.1 GCA_028290765.1 Tardiphaga sp. | reverse complement strand
GCGCGCGTTCCAGCATCTTGAAAAGCGCTATTTCGAGCCAGGCGATCTTGGCTTCCCGGTGTTTCGCGCTCTCGGCGGTATTTTTGGCATGCTGGTGTGCAATGACCGGCGCTGGCCCGAGGCCTATCGCGTCATGGGCTTGCAGGGCGTCGAGATGGTCGTGCTCGGCTACAACACGCCGTCGGTCAATTCACAAAAGCCCGCCGAAGGCCCGGAGCAGCGCCTGTTCCACAATCGCCTCTCGGTTCAGGCCGGCGCCTATCAGAACTCGACCTTCGTGGTCGCGGTCGCCAAGGCCGGCGACGAGGACGGCCATCCCTTGATCGGCGGCAGCCTGATCGTCAATCCGGATGGCGAGATTCTGGTCGAGGCGAAAACCGAAGGCGATGAACTGCTGGTCGCCGCCTGCGATCTCGACGACACGCAATTTGGCAAGCGCACCATCTTCGATTTCGCGCGGCACCGGCGGATCGAACATTATCGGCGGATTACCGAGCAGACCGGGGTGGTGCTGCCGCCGGAATGACGCTAGCCGAACATCACCACTCCAAGCGCCATCGCCACCGCGGCCTGGGTCGGATCGATCACCGGAATGCCCAGCGCATCTTCCAGCGCAGCACGGTGGCGTGACATGCCGGCGCAGCCCATCACGATGGTGTTGGCGCCGTCCTCGTCCTTCAACTTGCGGCCGATGTCGATCATTTGCGCCAGCGTGCCGTCGCCGGAGGCGGTTTCCGCCACGCTCATGTTCAGTGGACGCTCGCCGACGAGGCGATCGGTCAGGCTCATCTGGCGCAGATAACGCATGTGCCGGCTGATCGAGCGCTGGGCGATGGCGATGACGCCGAAGCGGTCGCCGCGTGCCAGCGCGGTCAGCACACCGGACTCGGCGATGCCGAACACTGGGCGTGGCGTCGCCTCGCGGCAGACGTGGAGGCCGGGATCGGAATAGCACGCGATGACGAACACATCGGCGGAATTGTCCGCCGCCACCAGCGCGCGCAACGGCATGGTGACGCTGTCGGCATCGGCCTGGGTCTCGATGCCGAACGGGCCTTCGTTCAACGTCACGCAATCGATCTCGGGACCGCCTTCGAACAGCAGCGGTCGCAGCGCCTCCGCGAGATTGAAAGTCACCCGCGCGTTCGAGTTCGGATTGATCACCAGGATCTTCTTCGCGCGCGCCATCCGCCGCTCCTTGTCATGGCATCATTATTGCTGGAAAGTGTGGTCCATCACAGCCTTTCAATGCAAGGAACTTGCCATTGCCATCTCCCGTTTACGATTTCGTGATCCGCCATGGCACCGTCGCGACCTCGAGCGATGTGTTCGCCGCCGATGTCGGAATCATCGGCGAAACCATCGTGGCGATCGGCAATAATCTGGCGCCGGGCGAGACCGAAATCGATGCGCGGGGAAAGCTGGTGCTGCCGGGCGGTGTTGACGCACATGCGCATATCGAGCAATTGTCCGCCGCCGGCATCATGAACGCCGATAGCTTCGAGACCGCGACGCGTTCGGCGGCGTTCGGCGGCACCACCAGCGTGATCTCGTTCGCGGCCCAGCATGTCGGCATGGACGCGCGCCAGGTGGTGACCGACTATGCCGTGCTCGCCAAGCGCGGCGCACTGATCGACTATGCCTTCCATGTCATCATCGCCGACGTTACCGAGAAGGTAATCGCGCAGGATATTCCGGAACTGGTGGCGGAAGGCTTCTCCTCGATCAAGATTTTCATGACCTACGACCGGCTGCGGGTCGAGGACGAGAAGCTGCTCGACATCCTGATGGCGGCTCGCAAGGCGAAGGCGCTGGTCTGTGTGCATGCGGAAAATCACGGCATCATCTCGTGGATGGGAAAGCGCCTGGTCGAGAAAGGATTTGTCGCGCCGAAATATCATTCCGTCAGCCATCCGCGGTTGTCGGAATCCGAAGCCTTCACACGCCTGATCGCATTCTGCGAATTGCTCGACCAGCCGGTGATGATCTTCCACGTCTCGACCCGCGAGGGCGCCTCGGTGATCCGCGAGGCGCGCGGCCGTGGCGTGAAAGTGTTCGCCGAAACCTGCCCGCAATACCTGTTCCTGGAGGCTTCTGATCTCGACAAGCCCGGTGTCGAAGGCGCCAAATGGATGTGCAGTCCGCCGACCCGTACCCGTGACGACCAGGAAGCGCTGTGGCGCGCACTTGAACTCGGCGATCTTCAACTGATCTCGTCCGATCACGCGCCCTATCGTTTCGACGAAACCGGAAAGCTTCTCGCCGGACCCAATCCCAACTTCAAGCAGATCGCCAATGGCCTGCCGGGACTCGAAACCCGGTTGCCGCTGTTGTTCGACGCTATGGTGTCGAAGGGAAGGCTGGGATTATCGAAATTCGTCGAGTTGACGGCGACGGCGCCGGCGAAGATCTACAATCTGCCCCATAAAGGTTCGATCGCCATCGGCCAGGACGCCGACATCGCGATCTGGAATCCGGCGCGCCGCGTGACGCTGTCGGACGCCATGATGCACGACCAGGCCGGCTTCACGCCCTATGCCGGGCGCGTCGTGACCGGCTGGCCGGACACCGTGCTGTTGCGCGGGCGCGTGCTGATCGACGGCGAGCAATGTCACGGTCAGGCAGGCGAGGGTCGCCTGATGCGGCGCGAAGGAGGCCTGGCTGCAACGCCGAGCGGACGGCTGGTGGCCGAGATGGACGAAGCGCGAAATTTCGGCGCGAAGCTGATCTAGGGCGGGAACCCTCAAATCC
>JAQGJF010000552.1 GCA_028290765.1 Tardiphaga sp. | reverse complement strand
AGGGGCTGCTGTCGTTCTGGGAGAAGCAGCAATGAAGGCGTGGTGCGAATAGCGCCGTTCCATCCAGCCGACAAACATGTGATCGAATCGCGCGCGATGACGGGCTGAAGCCAGTCGACAACGTGATAGACGGCTGTCAGCCATCCGAACCCAGGCAACGTACTCACGATGAACATCGACATGACCCGCCGCACCCTGCTGCATCTCGCCGGCGCTTCCTCATTCGCTGCGGCCGCCGCGGCGGCGGCGCGCGCCGAGGCAGGCGGCAACGGCGGAGGGCCGACCTTCGCCAGCCGCACGCCGATGCGGATCGGCATGGTGACGATGCGGGTCCGCAAGCTCGATCCGATGGCGGACTACTATCGTGATGTGCTCGGCCTCACCGTGATGGAACGCTCCGCCACGGCCGCCGTGCTCGGCGCGGGCGGCGTGAAGCTGCTGGTGCTCGAGGCGCATCCGGACGCCGCAGGCGAAGCCCGCAACGCGGCCGGCCTCTATCACACGGCATTCCTGATGCCGGCGCGCAAGGATCTCGCGCGCTGGCTGGTCCATGCGGCGACCCATCGCGTGCCGCTGTCGGGCTTTGCCGATCACCGCGTCAGCGAATCCATCTATCTCGACGATCCCGAAGGCAATGGTATCGAGGTCTATGCCGACCGCGATCCTTCGCTCTGGCAATGGAGCGACGGCACGGTGACGATGGCGACCGACCAGCTCGATGTCGACGATCTCGTTTCGCTCACCAATACCCGCGTCAGCGACTATGCCAGGGCGCCCGAGGGCTTGCGCATCGGACACGTTCATCTGCGTGTCGGCGATCTCGGAGAGGCCGATGGCTTCTACCGCGGCACCATCGGCTTCGATCCGACGCGCGAGCGTAATGGTGCCGCGTTCCTGTCCTCCGGCCGCTATCATCACCACCTCGCCCTCAACACCTGGCAAAGTGCGGGCGCCGGTCGCCGCGACGAGGCGGCCACCGGCCTCGCCTGGTTTTCGCTGGAAATCGAGAAGCCGGATTTGTTCGCCGCGAAGGAAGAACGCCTGCGTCAGGCCGGCGTCCAGGTCGCGCCGGTTGCGAACGGGCTCGAGGCCGTCGACCCCTGGGGCACGCGGGTGCGCCTGGTCAAAGTCTGAACGATCTGGACGAGTTCTTCCCGCAAACTCTCCATCGTCGGTCATCGCACGGCAGCCGATCTCAACACGGCAGCCAGCCGCGCCGAAGTCGTATCTGGCCACGGGCCGGCTTGCCGCTCCACGACCCGATCACCGCGCGGGGTGGCGACGGCAAGCGCTGAGGTCCAGGTCGAATTTGTACGGGAAAGCCGCCGTCTCCCATCGCAGTTCTTGCGATTTGAGAATCCGCTATGTGGGCGTCTTGGACGAAATATCGAAGTGGCGGCGTGTTTCCGACCTGCCCTCGGCCACCATCCGTCCCTTTCTGATCACCCAGCGCCTCGGAGCCCTGGTGGCGAACGCCTCCCGCGCATCGCGGGCGTCGAGCACCACCAGATCTGCCACGGCGCCCACAGCGACGCTGAACTCCGCAATACGCAAGGCCTTGGCGCCGTTGGTGGTCACCATGTCCATCACCGTTTGAATTTCATCCGGCTGGCTCATCTGCGACGCGTGGCACAGCAGAAACGCGATTTCGAGCGGGTCGTTCTGGCCGAACGGATAGAAGGTGTCGTGAACGCAATCCTGTCCGCAGGCGACGTTGACGCCGGCCGCCAGCAGTTCCTTGACGCGCGTTACGCCTCTGCGCTTCGGATAGTCGTCGAGACGGCCCTGCAACATCAAATTGGTGGCTGGATTGGCGATCATGTTGACGCCTGCTGCATGCAGGCGACCGATCACATGATCAGCATAGTCCTTGGGGTAGCTCGCCAGCGCGCACGTGTGGCCGGCGGTCACACGTCCCTGCCAGCCATTCGCAATCGTCAGTTCAGCGAGCACTTCCAGCGTGCGCGCCGCCGGATCGTCGGTCTCGTCGACATGCATGTCGATGTCGGCATCGAAATCCCGTGCGATGCCAAAGACAAGCTCGATGTGTCGGCGGCTGTCCTGCGGTGAAGCCTCGTTGAACGGCATGCCGCCGACCACATCGACGCCCAGTTTCATTACTTCCCGCATCAGGGCTTCCGTGCCCGGAGATTTGACGATGCCTTCCTGCGGAAACGCGACGATCTGGATATCGATCAGATCGCGAAACCGTTCGCGGGTTCTGATGAGGCCCTCCGCCGGGCGTGTTCCTCCGATCGGGTCGACATCGACATGGGTTCGCAGCCGGGAAATGCCATTTTCGATAGCGCGCGCCACGACGCGGGACGCACGATCCCCGATTTCGTCGACCGTGTAGTTGCGTTTGATCTCCCAGAGAATCTCGATCGCCTCGGTCAAGGTGCCCGAGACGTTGATCGGCGCGCGCTCTGAAACCAGCGCCTTGTCGAGGTGGATGTGTGGCTCGACAAAGCCAGGGATCGCCATGCGGCCGTCGGCGTCGAGCGTCAACGCGGAAACCGGTGCTGGCAAGGATGGTCCGATGCTGACGAAGCGGCCGCCGGCGATCCCGACGTCGCACAGGCCGGTAGTGCCCCACAGCACAACATTCCTGACCAGAATATCCAGACCCATCGCCATCACCTGTGTTGCATGCGCTGGGGTAATCCTGGGCCCGACACGGTCGCAAGCGCAAGCGTCAGGGGAGAGTTGCCGCGCATTTCGCATGAGCGGCTGGGTTGGAACCGCGGCTGACCAGAATTCAAACACCCGCCGAATCTTTTGCCGAATCTTTGAGCGTGTGAGATCGTCACCGGCCGCGCTATCGTGGTCAAATCATGCCGAAGCGCTTCAGGGTCATGGCTGCAACAGGCAATGGCGACCAGGCTGTCCCCTCCGCGATTCCGGCACAACCTTGAGGATGCGAACATGAGCAATTCGCTCGAAGCGGCGAGGGTATCCCAGGCCAGCCTGCCGGTGATCGACATCAGCGGCCTGTCATCGAGCAAGCTTGCCGACCGGGAGGCGGTCGGCGCCAGGTTGCGCACGGCGTGCCTCGACAATGGGTTTTTCTACATCAGCAATCATGGTGTCCCGGAAGACCGCGTCGCCGACCTGTTCGCCGAGGCCGCCGCGTTCTTCGACCTTCCGCCCGGGCAAAAGGCGGAGGTCGACAAGTCCCGGTCCAGGGCCAATCGTGGCTACGAGCCCTTGCAGGGGCAGACCCTCGAGCCGGGGGCGCCGCCCGATCTGAAAGAGGGCTATTATATCGGTCCCGAGCACGCCGCGGATGACCCGCGGGTGATCGCCGGGATGTTCAATCACGGTGCCAATCAATGGCCCGCGTCACGGCCGCAATTCAAGCCGGTGATGCAGGCCTACCTCGACATCATGCTGGAATTGTCGGCACGGATGATGGGCGGCATCGCGCTGTCGCTGGATTTGCCGGAGGACTATTTCGCGGGGTACTGCACCGACGCGATGGCCACCGTCAGGTTGTTGCATTACCCGCCGCAGCCGGCGCGCGGCAATCCGGACCAGAAGGGCGCCGGCGCTCACACCGATTTCGGCGGGCTGACATTGCTGCGCCAGGGCGAGATCGGCGGCCTGCAGGTCTGGGATCAGGGATCGAGCGGCTGGATTCATGCCGACCCGCTGCCCGGCACGTTTGTCGTCAACCTCGGCGACATGATCGCGCGCTGGACCAATGATCGCTACCGCTCGACGGTGCATCGCGTCGTCAATGCCTCGGGCAAGCAGCGCTATTCGGTGCCGTTCTTCTACACCGGCAATTATGCCCACAAGGTCGAATGCATTCCGACCTGCCTCGACCCCAGCGAGCAGCCGAAATATCCGCCGATCACGGTCGAGCAGCATATGCGCGCGATGTATCAGCGGACCTATAAATAAAGCCGGTCTGCGGATTGGAGCATGATCCCGAAAAGCATGCCCTCGGGCTTGACCCGGGGGTGGATGCCGGTTTTCGGAAAAGATCATGCTCAAACATTGAACGAGAGCGGGATGCCGTTCAACATCATGCCATCCCGCTCGAATAGAAGCATCAGGAAGGAATAACGACATGCAAAGGATCAATCGGCGCGCGGCCATCTGCGGCCTGGCGGGAGCCGTTCTGGGATTCACGTCGGCCGTGCCGGCTCACGCCCAAACCTGGCCGTCGCGCCCGGTGACGCTGCTGGTACCGTTCACCGCCGGGACCACCTCGGATGTGATCGCCCGCAGCCTGGCGCAGGAACTGAGCGTAAAACTCGGCCAGCCCTTCGTCATCGAGAACAAGGGCGGCGCCGGCGGCAATCTCGGCGCGTCCACGGTCGCGCGCGCGGCGCCCGACGGTTACACCATCCTGTTCGCGACCACCGGGCAGGCCGCCACCAACAAGCTGATGTACAAGCAGATGGATTTCGACCCGCAGCGCGACTTCGCTCCGGTCGTGCTGGTCGGCAAGGCGCCGGTCATCATCACCGCCCGGACGGACGCGCCCTATGCCTCGCTGAAGGATTTCATCGCCTATGCCAAGGCCAACCCGGACAAGGCGACCGCAGGATTTCCGGGCAACGGCACCCTCGGCCACATCACCGGCGAACTGCTGGGCCGCAAGGCGGACATCACCTTCGCCAAGACGCACTATCGCGGCAGCGCCGCGATCCTTACCGACCTGCTCGGCGGTCATATCGACGTCGGCATGGATTCGCTGGCGGCCTACGTGCCTGCCGTCCGCGAAGGCAAGATCAAGGCGCTGGCGATTGCGTCGTCGCAGCGCTGGTCGATGCTTCCCGACGTGCCGACGGTGGCGGAATCCGGACTCCCGGGCTTCGAGGCCAGCGTCTGGTACGCCCTGCTGGTGCCGGCCAAGGTGCCTGACGAGATCGTGGCCAAATTGAATGAGACCACCAATGCGTGGC
>JAQGJF010000755.1 GCA_028290765.1 Tardiphaga sp. | reverse complement strand
ATCGATTGTCGCCATGCACCTGCCGCGCTGGGAATTGCTGGCGGCGATCCTCGTGATGGTCGTCGTGCTCGGCTTCTTTCTGCCGCCGGTTTCGATCATCCTGATGACCGCGCCGATCATCCTGCCGCCGCTGCGCGCCGCCGGCTTCGACATCATCTGGTTCGGCATCGTCATGACCATCGTGATGGAGATGGGCCTGATTCACCCCCCGGTCGGCCTGAATATTTTCGTCATCCGCAACGTCGCGCCGGATATTCCGCTGCTGGAAGTGATCTGGGGCACCTTGCCGTTCGTGCTGCTGATGATGGCGGCGGTGGTGCTGTTGTGCTTCGTGCCGCAGATTTCGACATTTCTGCCGGATCTGGTGATGGGACCGGATGGCGGCAGATAGACGGGCGAATAGGGAGTAGCGAATAGCATTAGGAAGCGGGAATACCCCATTCGCTATTCGCTACTCTCTATTCGCTTCCAGGCTCGATTTCGGCCAGCTCCACGCCTTCCTGGACGATATCGCCGACCTTGCATTTCAGGCGCTTCAACACACCGGCGAAGGGGGCGCGCAAGGTCTGCTCCATCTTCATCACTTCCAGCGTGAGGATGGCGGCGCCCTTCTCCAGCGCGGCGCCCTCCTCGGCCAGCAAAGCGACGACGGTGCCGGGCAGCGGCGCCACGATCCTGTCCTCGCCGACCTGTTCCTCGTCGTCGCCGCCGAACGGATCTACCCAATGCAGGTCGAACCGCCCATTGCGGGTCCGCACATAGAGTTCATGGCCTTCGACGACGGCCACGATATGCGATCGCGAACCGTCCAATGAGAGATCGAAGCCACCCTGGTCGCTGCCCGCATGCGTAAAACCGAATTCGCGACCGCCGATCGATATTGTGGCGGGACCACCGCCATAATGCAGCGTCACCTTGTGCTCGGGGCCGTGGCCATAGCGGAACAAGAACAAGCGATTGCGTCGGCCGACCGGCATCCAACCCGCCATCCGCCACGGCGATTGAGCGTCCGGACGCGCGGCCTTGGCCTCTTCATCCAGAATAGCCGCCACCGCCGCGGCCAATTCGAGATTGCCGGGCTCCGGCGCCGCCGGAGTCAGCTTCGCCAGTTCGCGTTCAATAAAACCGGTGTCGATGGCGTTGGCGCGCACGTCCGGATGCGTCACCAGCGCCGACAGGAATGGAATATTGGTAACGACGCCGCGGACATCGCTTTGTTCCAGCGCGCGGTTGAGCCGGTCGATCGCGACATCCCGGGTCGGCGCGAAGCCAATCACCTTGGCCAGCATGGCGTCGTAGTTCGGTGACACCATATCGCCCTCGCGATAGCCGGCATCGATCCGCAGCCCGCTCACAGGCTGCGGCATCCGCCAGGTCCGGATCCGGCCGACCGACGGCATGAAGTTCTTGTTGGGGTTCTCCGCATAGACCCGCGCTTCGATGGCATGGCCGTTGAGCGTGATCTGCTCCTGTTTGAGCGGCAACGCCTCGCCGAACGCCACCCGCAACTGCCATTCCACCAGGTCGATTCCGGTGATCAGCTCGGTGACGGGATGCTCGACCTGCAGGCGGGTGTTCATCTCGATAAAGAAAAAGTCACGGCCGTTGGAGACGAATTCGATGGTGCCGGCGCCGACATAGTTCACCGCAGCCGCCGCCTTCCGCGCGGCAGCGCAGACGGCGTCGCGCTGCGCGGCGTTGAGCGTCGGCGACGGCGCTTCCTCGATCACCTTCTGATGGCGTCGCTGCAGCGTGCATTCGCGCTCGAACAGCGACAGCAGATTGCCGTGGCTGTCGCCGATGATCTGCACCTCGATATGACGCGGATTATCGACGTACTTCTCGATCAGCATCCGGTCGTCGCCGAACGCCGCCTTGGCCTCGCGCTTGGCGCTGACCACGGCAGCGGCCAGCTCAGCGGCCGTGCGCACGATCCGCATGCCGCGCCCGCCGCCGCCCGCCGACGCCTTGACCAGCACCGGGTAACCGATCTTGTCGGCCGCCGTCTGGAGCGTCGCCTCGTCCTGGGCTTCGCCATGAAAGCCCGGCACCAGCGGCACGCCGGCCTTTTCCATCAGCATTTTGGAGCCGGATTTCGAGCCCATCGCCCGGATCATCTCGGCGGTCGGCCCGACGAAGATCAGTCCGGCATCGGCGCAAGCCTGGGCGAATTCGGCGCTCTCGGACAGGAAGCCGTAGCCCGGATGAATCGCTTCCGCGCCGCTCGAACGGGCGGCCGCGATGATCCGATCAATATTGAGATAGCTGTCGCGCGCCCGCGCCGGTCCGATCAGCACCGCCTCGTCGGCCATGGCCACATGCAGGGCATCGCGATCGGCCTCGGAATAGACCGCGACGGTGCGCAGGCCCATCGCTTTGGCGGTCTTGATGACGCGACAGGCGATCTCGCCACGGTTGGCGATCAAGAGCGTCTGAAATCGCCTGTAATGCACCGACGATTTCATCATCACATCCTGAAAATGCCGAAGCGGGTCGGCTCGACCGGCGCATTGGCGGAGGCCGAGAGCCCGAGCCCAAGCACCAGTCTGGTATCGGCGGGATCGATCACGCCATCGTCCCATAGCCGCGCGGTGGCGTAATACGGGCTGCCCTGGCTCTCGAACTGGGCCCGGGTGGGCGCGCGGAACGCGTCCTCCTCCTCCGCCGACCAGGTGCCACCCTTGGCTTCGATGTTGTCGCGCCGCAGCTGGCTCAGCACCATCGCGGCCTGCTCGCCGCCCATCACCGAGATCCGCGCATTCGGCCACATCCACAAAAAGCGCGGGCTGTAGGCGCGGCCGCACATGCCGTAATTGCCGGCGCCGTAGGAGCCGCCGATCACCACGGTAAATTTGGGCACGCCGGCAGTCGCCACCGCCGTCACTAGCTTGGCACCGTCGCGCGCGATACCGCCGGCCTCGTATTTCTTGCCGACCATGAAGCCGGTGATGTTCTGCAAAAACACCAGCGGGATATTGCGCTGGCAGCACAGCTCGATGAAATGCGCGCCCTTCAGCGAGCTCTCGCTGAACAGGATGCCGTTGTTGGCGATGATGCCGACCGGAAAGCCCCAGATATGCGCAAAGCCGCAAATCAGGGTCTGGCCGTACAGTTTCTTGAATTCGTCGAACTCGGACCCGTCGACCATTCGTGCGATGATGTCATGGACGTCGAACGGCTTGCGGCCATCGGCGGACACCACGCCGTAGATCTCCTCCGGTGCAAACAAGGGTTCGCGCGGTTCGCGCCAGCCGGAGGTGGCGCGCTGCGGCGCCTTCAGCGTGGCGACGATTTTTCGCGCAATGCCGATGGCATGGCCGTCGTTTTGCGCCAAATGATCGGTGACGCCGGATTGCCGGGAATGCACGTCGGCACCGCCGAGTTCTTCCGCCGTGACCACCTCGCCGGTCGCGGCCTTGACC
>JAQGJF010000527.1 GCA_028290765.1 Tardiphaga sp. | reverse complement strand
GCGCTGAAACTGCAGCAGCGGACCGCGGCGATGCTGGCGACGCTGCCGCGGGTCGATCCGCGCGAACTGCACGCGCTGGGCGATGCGCTCGGCACCAGCGACCGGGTCGCGCTGGCGGCCTTCATCGACGGTATCGATCGCTGGATCTCGGAAAAACTGCGCGTCGATGACGCCAACGCGAATCTGCCGCGCCTTGCACGGCTGGCGGAGGTATGGGAAAAGATCATCCGCGCCGCGCGCGACACCGAATCGTACAATCTGGAACGAAAACCGCTGGTTTTCTCGGTATTCTCGATGCTCGCGGACGCCACGCGGTAGGCGCTCCGCCAGGCATCAATCCCGACAATCTTGTTTGAACACTTAAAGGAATTCGTGGTGGCCTCCAAGACAAAGCCTTCGAAAAAGAACAAAACGAAGAAGGCAACGCCGCGCGCCGCCAAGGCCGCCGCGCCGAAAAAGCGCGCGAAGAAAAGCACTGCTGCAACGAAAACGAAGAAGACCTCAAAGAAGAAGACCGCAAAGAAGGCTGCAAAGAAGCCGGTCGCGAAAAAGGCCGCCAAAAAATCGGTCAAGAAATCCGCGAAGACGAAGTCTGCAAAGAAAGCCGCCCCGAAGAACACAGCGGCCTCGCAACAGCGCAGCCCCGCTCCCAGGCAAACCAGCGCGCCGGCAAAAGTCCGGAAGCCGAAAGCAGTGGCCACCGCCGGCATGGCCGCGCCCGCCGCAAAGCCCGCTCCGGCAGCACGGCCCGCGGCAGCCGCCTCGCGCGAAAACATCTTCTACATCACGACCGCGATCGCCTATCCGAACGGCGTGCCGCATATCGGTCACGCCTATGAAGCGATCGCGACCGATGCGCTGGCGCGCTTCCAAAGGCTCAACGGCAAGGATGTGTTTTTCCTGACCGGGACCGACGAGCACGGCCTGAAGATGATGCAGACCGCCGAGGCTGAAAAGCTGCCGACGATGGAAGTCGCAACCCGCAATGCCCTGCGATTCAAGCAGATGGACGAGCGGCTGAACGTCGCGTTCTCCCGGTTCATCCGCACCTCGGAGCCAGCGCATCATCGGTCGGTCCAGGAGATCTGGAAGCGCATGCAGGAGGCGGGCGACATCTATATCGATACCTATTCGGGCTGGTATTCGGTGCGCGATGAAGCCTATTACGCCGAAGAAGAGACCGTGGTCGGCGAGGACCAAATACGGCGCGGACCGCAGGGCTCGCCGGTCGAGTGGGTCGAGGAGAAGAGCTATTTCTTCAAGCTGTCCGCCTATCAGGACCGGCTGCTGGCGCTTTACAACGACCAGCCCGATTTCATCGGGCCGGATTCGCGCCGCAACGAGGTCATGAGCTTCGTGAAGGGCGGACTGCGGGACCTGTCGATCTCGCGCACGACCTTCGACTGGGGCGTCAAGGTGCCGAACGACCCCGACCACGTGATGTATGTCTGGGTCGACGCGCTGACCAACTACATCACCGGCGTCGGTTTTCCCGACGAGAGCAGCGAGAACTGGCGCTATTGGCCGGCCGACGTGCACATCATCGGCAAGGACATCATCCGCTTTCACGCGGTGTACTGGCCGGCCTTCCTGATGTCGGCCGGCGTCGCGCTGCCGAAGCGCGTCTTTGCCCACGGCTTCCTGTTCAGCCGGGGCGAGAAAATGTCGAAGTCGGTCGGCAACGTGGTCGATCCGTTCAATCTCGCCGACCAGTACGGCGTCGACCAGGTGCGCTATTTCTTTCTGCGCGAGGTGCCGTTCGGGCAGGATGGCAGCTACAACCACGAAGCCATCGTCGCCCGCATCAACGCCGACCTCGCCAACGATCTCGGCAATCTGGCGCAACGCTCGCTGTCGATGATCGCCAAGCAGCTCGACGGCGTGCTGCCGGAGCCCGGCGTCTTCAGCGACAACGACAACGCGATCCTGGCGCAGGCCGACGGCATGATCGGACTGGCGCGCGCCGCCATGGCGACACAGCAGATCCATCAGGCGCTCAATGCGGTCTGGGCGGTGGTGGCCGAAGCCAACCGCTATTTCGCCGGCGAGGCGCCGTGGGCGCTGGCCAAGACCGATCCGGCGCGGCAGCGCACGGTGCTCTATGTGACCGCCGAGGTGGTCCGGCAGGTCGCGATCCTCACGCAGCCGGTGATGCCGGCATCCTCGGCCAAGCTGCTCGATATTCTCGGGGTGCCTGCCGACCAGCGCGACTTTACTGCACTGGGCGGGGCGGCGCGCATCAAGCCGGGCACCGCGCTGCCGGCGCCCACGGGAATTTTCCCGCGTTATATCGAGCCCCCGGCAGCCTGAGTATCCCGATGCTTGTCGACAGCCACTGCCATCTCGACTTTCCGGACTTTGCCGAGGATCTCGACGCCATCGTCGCGCGCGCGGAAGCCGTTGGCGTCGGGCGCATCGTGACGATCTCGACGCGGGTGCGGCGCCTGCCAGCGCTGCTGGCGATCGCCGAGCGGTTTCCCAACGTCTATTGCTCGGTCGGCACCCATCCGCACCAGGCCGACGAGGAAGACGGCATTCCAGCAGCCGAACTGGTCGACCTCACCAGGCATCCGAAAGTGGTGGCGTTGGGGGAGGCGGGGCTGGATTATTTTTACGAACACGGTTCGCGCGAGGCGCAGGCGCGCGGCTTTCGTGCCCACATCGCCGCCGCGCGCCTAACCGGATTGCCGCTGGTGATCCATACCCGCGATGCCGATGACGATTGCGGCCGCATCCTGGAAGAGGAAATGACCAAGGGCGCGTTTCGCGCCGTGCTGCATTGCTATACCGGCGGGCGCGAACTGGCGATGAAGGCGATTGCGCTCGGGCTGTCGATTTCGTTCACCGGCATCCTGACCTTCAAGAAGTCGCAGGCGTTGCGTGATCTGGCCGCCGAACTGCCGGCCGATCGGGTGATGGTGGAGACCGACGCGCCGTACCTGGCGCCGGGCAAATTCCGCGGCAAGCGCAACGAGCCTTCTTACGTGGTCGAAATCGCCAGGGTGCTGGCGGAGACGCGCGGGGTTTCGCTGGAACAGATATCGCGCCAGACCACCGAGAATTTCTTCCGCCTGTTCAGCAAGGTGCCCGCTCCGGAAGGGTCGGCATGACCCTGAGGCTGACGATCCT
>JAQGJF010000507.1 GCA_028290765.1 Tardiphaga sp. | reverse complement strand
GCGCCGGATCGATGTTGCGCAGCGCGCCCGTGATCGGCAGCACCATGAACGGCACGAAGACATGCACCAGCGCCAGGATGACGACGGGGAGATTGAACAGCAGCCGCAGCGGCTGCTGGATCAGGCCGAGCCCGAGCAAGACCTGGTTCAGCGGTCCGCTGAACGACAGCACGATCATCCAGCCGAAATTGCGCACCAGCACGCCCACCAGCAGCGGCGACACCACGCAGATGTAGAACAGCACGTGCCAGCGGTCGCCGACCCGGGCGAGGTGCAGCGCGATCGGATAGGACAGGATCAGCGTGAGCACCGCGATCAGCGTCCCCACCGCCAGCGTGTAGCCGAGCACGCCGAGATAGAACGGATCGCCGACCGCCCTGACATAGTTGGCGACGGTCCAGGCATCGCCATAGGGCGCGCCGTTCGCCGGCGTGCGAAAACTCATCGCGATCATGTCGCCATAGGGCAGCACCAGAAACACGAACAGCAGCACCAGCGCCGGCGCGCCCAGCAGAGCCGTGCGCCAGATCGAGGTCTTCATGGCGCGCTCTTCATCAGCCAGGCCTGATCGGGATCGATCGCCAGCGTCAGCGCATCGTCCGGCGCCAGCTGCCGCCGCACCGGGACCTGAAACACCAGCCGCTGGCCATCGGCGGTCACACCCTCGCAACGCTGGAACGCGCCGACATAGATCTGGGTCTCGAGCCGAACCGGAAGGCCCGACAGGCCGGCCGCATCGGCTTCCGCCAGCGACAGGCTTTCCGGCCGCACCAAAAGGCGGCAGTCGGCGCCGATGGCCAGATCCGATGGCCCGCCGACCGGCAATTCGGTGCCCGCGACCGCAACCCGATAGCGGCCACCATCACCCTTGAAGGTTACGCGCGCGAAGAGCGTATTGCATTCGCCGGTGAAGGCCGCGACGTATTCGTCGACCGGGCGCTGATAGATCTCGCGCGGCGTGCCGACCTGCGCGATGCGGCCCTGCCGCATCACGGCGATGCGATCCGAGATCGCCATCGCCTCGGCATGGTCGTGCGTCACATAGATCGCGGTGGCGCCCTGGGCCTGCTGCACCTTGCGGATCAGCCATCGCAGATCCTGGCGCAGTTTTGCGTCAAGGTTGGCCAATGGTTCGTCGAGCAGCAGCAATCTCGGCTGGATCACGATGGCGCGGGCGAGCGCGACCCGCTGCTGCTGGCCGCCGCTGAGCTCGCGCGGCAGCCGGTCCTTCAACCCGGATAATTGCACCATGTCCAGGGCTTCGCCGACCCGGCGCGCCATGTCGTCGCGCGGCACGCGGCGCGAACGCAGGCCGTAGCCGACGTTCTCGCTGACCGTCAAATGCGGAAACAGCGCGTAGTTCTGGAACACGACGCCAAAGTCGCGCCGTGCCGGCGGCATCGCGAGCACACTGGCGCCGCCGACGCGGATGTCGCCGGCGTCCGGCGCGATGAAGCCCGCGACGCAGCGCAACGTCGTGGTCTTGCCGCAACCGCTTGGCCCAAGCAGCGTGAAGAACTCGCCGGAGGCGACCGAAAGGTCGACGCCGGCGATGACCTGCGACGCTTCATAGGCCTTGCGAAGGCCGGCGATTTCAAGATGTGCCATCAACCGACCGCATGATGCGCGTCGAACACTCAGATCTCCTTCGACCAGCGGTCGAGCATGATCTCGCGGTTCTCGGCCACGAACTGCCAGTCGAAGGTGACGATTTTCGAGACATTGTCGCCGGACACCGGAATCGCGGCCTGCAATTCATCCGGCACCTTGACCTTGCGGTTCACCGGCGCGGTGAAGAATTCCTTCGCCAGCAGGGTCTGCACTTCGGGGCTGAGCATGAAATCGATGTATTTGGCGGAGGCTTCCTTGTCGGCCGCATTGGCGGCGACGTTAAAACTCTGGTCGAACATCAGCACGCCGTCTTCCGGGACTACAGTGGCGATCGGCACGCCCTTCTGCTGCAGCGCGACCGCCTCGGCGAAATCGATCGGCGCGATCGCGACCTGGCCCTGCGTCAGCAACGGCGCCATCGCGCCGCTGAAGTCGACCTGCGGGAACGGCTTGAGCTCGGCGAGCTTCTTGAAGCCGGTGTCGAGATCGAACTGGTCCTTGCCGAACAATTGGCCCGCCAGCATCAGGAACATCACCGCGAGCGAATTGTTGACCGAATAGAAGCCGAGCTGGCCTTTGTATTTCGGGTCCCACAGCTCGCGCCATGTTTTGGGCGGGGTCTTGATGAGGTCGGTACGGTAGGCAATGCCGATCGGCGATACGATGCCGGTCACGGCCACGTCGCCCTTGTAGCGCGCGATCGGATAGAGGTCGGCGAGATTGGCGATGCTGGCGGCCGGCATCGGCGCGAGCAGGCCCTCTTGGCGCAGCATGACCGCGTAGCGTTCGTTGGTCATGAGCACGTCGAAGGGGGACTTGTCCTTTCCGGCGGCGCGGAAGGTGGAAACCCAGCCGTTGCCGAGGCCGATGTCGAGCTTGACCGGCCGGCCCAGCATCGGCTCGAATTTCGGCAGCAGTTGCGCGCGCCAGAATTTCTCCCAGCGTCCGCCATAGGTGTTCACGACGTAAGGCATTCCCTGAGCCTGCGCGGCGCGATCGAAATCGGCCAAGGCCGCGGTAGAGGCCAGCCCTGCGAGCAGGTGCCGGCGCGTCAACTGAAACATGTTGGGTCCCTTTCAATCCAGTCGGATGGTGTGCCCGGCATTTCCGAGAGTCTCGCCTTGGAGCCTCGCCTTAAGTCCCGCTGCCGCGGTCAGCTCGCCTTCTTGCGATAGTCGTAGTTGCGGTTCAGCCGATCGAGCAGATAATCGCCATAGCGCACCGGCGGATGGCGCGGCGGATTGTCCGGTCCGACGCAGCTCGGCAGCGCGGAAATCACCGCGTCCATGTCGGCGTCGAAGAAATAGGGGCAGGAATAGCGATCGCCGCCGGACAGGTTGCGCACCAGATGCGGCGTCGACTGCCACCTTCCGTTGGTCCAGCGCGCCAGCATGTCGGCGACATTGACCACGAAGCTGCCCGGGATCGGCGTCGCCTGCAGCCAGGTGCCGTCGGTGCGGCGAACCGCCAGCCCACCCGACATGTCCTGCAACAGGATGGTGATGACGCCGTAGTCGGTGTGCGGCGCGGAGCCGAAGGCCTTGTCGTCGCCGACCGGCTGCGGCGGATAGTGCAGCATCCGAAGGAAGGTGGTGGGATTTTTGAAATAGCCGTCGAGCGCGTCCGGCGGCATATCGAGCGCGAGCGCGATGATGTGCAGCAGCTCGGTGCAGAATTTGCGCAAGGCCGTGTCGTAGGCCTGCACGTCCTCGCGAAAACCCGGCAGATCGTCGGGCCACTGGTTCGGGCCGTTCAGCGGCGAGCCGTAACGCGCCTCGCTTTCGGACACCTCATGCATCAGCATGAAGGACTCGCTGTAGTTCGGCCTGGTCACCGTGGCGACCGACGAGGTCTCGATCAACGAGGTGTTCGGCGCCATGTAGCCGCGGTGAAAGCCGTTGATCTTGATCGCCGCCTTGCGCTCCGCCGGCATCGCGTGAAAGCGCCTGGATGCCGCGAAGACGCGATCCATCAGCGCCTGCGGCACGCCCGTATTGGTGAAGTAACAGAAGCCGACGTCACGGAAGGCGTCATCGATCGCGCTGGCCAGCGCGGCATGGCGGGAGCGGTCGCCAGGACCTTCGCTGCCAAGGCTGCCGTCGCCAAGTCCGCCGCCAAAATCGATGATCGGGAGTTGCGTGGCAGGGGATGGAGCGTCCGTCATGGTCACCTCGCAGTTGCCGAAAGCTGCTTTGTCGCTGTATCTTGTCGATTGTATCCAAGATAAGGGGTCGCACAAGGATCCCCGTTGCTCAAATTGTGGGCGTGCCCAAGGAGTGGACTGTGCTGAGATCCGGACGACTGGCGACCGAGTTCGCGACCCCGCTGCCGCTCGGACTTGAGCTCGCGCAACGGCTTGAGGCGGAGATCATCCTGCTTCGGCGCGAACCGGGCAGCCGCATCGGCGAAGAAGAGGTCAGCGCCCAGTATGGCGTCAGCCGTTCGCCTGTCCGGGAGGCACTTCGCGCGTTGGAACTGGACGGGCTGGTGATGCGATCGCCGCGCCGCGGCGGCGTCGTGGCGCCGTTGTCGATCGAAAACATGGACGCCATCTACGCCTGCCGGGTGCCGCTCGAAGGCCTCGCCGCCGCCGGGGTCGCGACCGCGGCCGACGCGCAAACCGTCGATGCGCTGCAGGATGCCGTCGACCGCATGGAGGCCGCGCACCAGCGTGGCGATGCCGAGGCGGCGTTCTGGGCCAATGCCGCCCTGACCGATCTGTTGCATGACATGTGCGGCAATCCGGTGCTGCGACGCCTGCTCGACAGCGTCAACAAGCAGGCGCTGCGTTATCGCTATTACGCGTATCGCAACTCCGCGGATTTCGTTGCCCTGGCCGTCGCCGACAATACCGAGATGCTGGCGGCTATACGTGCCAGGGATCCCGACGCCGCGCGCGCGGCGACCGAGCAACTCGTGCGCAAGAGCTGGCAGGTCGTCCGTAGCCAGCTGGTGGCCCGCCTCTGACATTCGCCGCCGGTTCGGCAGGCGCTGCTGTGGGACGCGCCGTGGCGCGCCGATTTTCCTGCATCTTCATCATTTTACGGCGATACAGGTGTTTATAGAGCCAAACTCGTGTAGGTTTAATCGGATTCGAAATGGAGGCGCCGTTGGCCCGCATCCGACGCAAAGACCAGGGGAGGCTGATGAGCACCGCCAGCGAGGTCGCAGCCCAGTTGCTGCCGCAGATCGGCGAGCGCATCCGCGCCGCCCGCACCGAGAAGCGAATGACGCTGCAGATGCTCAGCAATGAAACCGACCTGACGCCGTCGATGTTAAGTCTGGTTGAACGCGGCCGGACGGTGCCTTCGATCGGTTCGCTGATCGCCATCAGCCATGCGCTGGACGTCGATGTCGGAGACCTGATCTCGGTTTCGCGGTCCGGAAAGCAGGACGTCGTCGTGCGCGCGCGCGAGGCGTTGGCGGTTGAGACGCCGCAACGGCTGGTGCGCCGCATTCTCCGCGACGATACCGTGAACGGCGCATTGATCTCCACGACCAAGTACCGGCCTAACACCAGCAGTTCACCGGTGCCCCGGGCGCATGCGGGGTACGAACACGGTTACATCCTGGAGGGAAGCCTCACAGTGGAGCTGGAGGGCACCGCCTATGTCCTCGATGAAGGCGACCTCATCTCCTACAATTCCAACCGGCCGCATCGGATATTCAATCATACCCCGCACGATACGCTGGCGCTGTGGATCAATCTCCAGCATGGCGGCACGTCGCATAGCTGAGGTCTTCGGCTCCTCAGGGTGCGGCCTTGTAGCCCGGATGAGCGGAGCGACATCCGGGAGCGACGGGTCGATGGTCTGCCCCGGATGTCGCTCCGCTCATCCGGGCTACGAATTCGCGTTCGTTGCCTCATTCATGGAAGAGGTGACTGTCCTCGGGCTGCCAGCGCGCGCGGACGCGGCTGCCGACGGAGAGGTCGGCGGCCTGGGCGTGGCTCTGCAGCGCGACGAGGGCTTCGCCGCCGGGCAGGTCGACGACATAGCGCGACGCGTTGCCGTGATAGGTGATCTGCCGGATGCGGCCCTCGAGGCTCGCGGCTTCCGGCTGCGCGGCATCTTCCACGGTGATTTTTTCCGGCCGGATCGCGAGCTTCACGCCGAGCCCGCGTCCCAGCGCGCCCGTGACGGGCGCGGAAAATATGGCCGCGCCGACCCTTACCTTGGCTGAGGCGGCATCGGAATCGACCACCTCGCCGGTAAGGAAGTTGGTCATGCCCATGAAATCCGCGACGAAGCGGGTCCTGGGCGCGCGGTAGATTTCCTGCGGCGGTCCGAATTGTTCGATGCGCCCCTTGTTCATGACGCCGACCAGGTCGCTGAGCATCAGCGCTTCTTCCTGGTCATGGGTGACGAACAGCGCGGTGATGCCGAGCTGTCGCGTCAGGGCGTGCAGTTCCATCTGCATGGCCTCGCGCAGCTTGCGGTCGAGCGCGCCGAACGGCTCGTCGAGAATCAGGATGCTCGGCGCAATGGCCAGCGCGCGTGCCAGGGCGACGCGCTGCTGCTGGCCTCCCGACATCTGGACCGGAAAGCGATCGGCCAGATGACCGAGGCGCACGATCTCGAGCATTTTTTTGACCTGGCTGTCGATCTCGGACTGCGGCGCCTTCTTCATCCGCGGTCCGAAGGCGACGTTCTGCGCGACGGTCATGTGCGGGAACAGCGCTAGGCTCTGGAACACCATGCCGATGTTGCGCTGGGCGGAACCGACGCCGGTCACGTCGTGGCCGTTGAATTCCACCACACCCGCGTCGGGCTGGTGCAGCCCCGCGACGATCCGCAACGTGGTGCTCTTGCCGCATCCGCTCGGCCCCAGCAGCGTGACGAACTGCCCCGCACCGATGGTGAGCGACACATCGTCCACCGCGAGGAAATCGTCGTAACGGGCGACGACGTTCTTGAGTTTGACCTCGGCCATGTCAATTTCCCGCAAAAAGTCGTTTGAGGCCGAAGCTGCGCTCCAGCACGATGGTGATGATGAAGGTGGCTGCAATCAGCAGCGAGGAAATCGCGGCAACGGACGGATCGAAGCTGTACTGCAAATAGGACATCACCGAGATCGGCAAGGTCGTGGTGCGCGCATCGACCAGGAACAACGACACGTTGACGTCGTCGAACGACAGGATGAAGCCGAAGATCATTCCCGCCACAATCCCCGGCCGGATCAGCGGTAAAATGATCTTCAACAGCACCTGGCGATAGCTGGCGCCCAAGGTCTCCGCTGCCTCTTTCAGCGCAGGGTCGATCTGCGCGAGGCTCGCCAGCGTGGTGCGGATGACATAGGGCATCACGATCAACACGTGCCCGACGAACAGCCGGACCGGCGCGAGGCGCATTTCGATGGCGGCGAGCGCGACGAGCAACGAGATGCCGGTGACCAGGCCCGGCACCACGATGGGCGCGATGAACAGCGCCTCCAATGCGGGCTTCCAGCGCGAGTTGCTGCTCCACAGGCCGATCGCGGCGAGAACGCCGATCGGCGTCGCCGCCAGCGTGGCGCAGAGCGCCACCAGCGTGCTCACCAAGGTGCCATGGGTGAAGCCGGTGTTGCGCAGCGCCTCGCCGTACCAGCGCAACGACCACGACGACGGCGGGAAACTCTGGATCGGCTCGTAGTTGAAGGAGACGATGACGATGCAGACCAGCGGCGCCAGCAGGAAGACATAGAGCGCCCAGACGATGACCCGGAACGACCAAGCCTGGAACATATCCGTCATCGGCGCACCATCCATTTGCGGGTCCGCCGGCCGAATTCGAACAGGATCGCCCCGACCAGGACCAGCGACACGGCGAGCAGGATCGCCACCAGAACGGCCCCGAACTGCCAGTTAAACGTCACCACGAACTGCTGGTAGATCAATGTCGTGATCATTCCGGAATCCGGCCCGCCCATCAGCGCCGGCGTGATGTAGGACGACATCGCCAGGCTGAAGACGATGGTGACGCCGCTGACCAGGCCCGGCGCGGCGAGCGGCATGATCACCTCCGTCGCGGTGGTGAAGCGGCTGGCGCCGAGCGTATTGGCGGCTTGCGGGACGTTGGGATCGATCCGGTCCAGCGCCGTGAGAATCGGCAGCACCATCAGCGGCAGGAAGACATGGAGCAGGCCGACGATGACCGCGCCGTCGGTGAACATCAAGTGCAGCGGCTGGCGAATGAGGCCAAGCGTCATCAGCGAGGTGTTGATGAGCCCGTTATCGCCGAGCACGATCATCCATCCGAACGTCCGCGTGACGATGCTGACGAGCAGCGGCGAGATCACCACGATGATGATCGCCCCGCGCCAGCGGGCCGGCGCGCGCCAGATCGCCATCGCCAGGATCGAACCGAACACGCCGCACAGCGCCGTGGTGATCGCGGCCAGATAGATCGTCTTGCCGAGCACGCGCAGATAAAACGGCGAGGACAGGAAACGGGTATAATTGGCCAGGGTAAAATTGCCGTTGAGGTCGACGACACCCGGCTGGGAGCGGTTCAGGCTGAGCAGCAGCACATAGGCCAGCGGGATCAGCAGCGCGGCGGCGACGACGATGCAGGCCGGAATGGCGAGGGCGGCCGAGCTTTCCAGCCGTCGCATCCGTCGTGAACCGGCGGGAACATTTGATAACGGCCTCGCTGCCGCAACGGATGTCATTCCTCAGTGGCTCCTCAAGACCGGCTCGCTCCTCAAGACTTTGCCGTTGGCGCCGCCTCGATCGCGCTCCATTGCGCCATGATTAAATGCGACGGGTGGACCAGGCCGAAATAGAGGCCGAGCGATTCCAGTGTCGCGCGGTGCAAGTCGGCGAGGTGATCCTTCACCGCCACGCAATCCTGCGCGACCACGAGATGAAAATCCCGCATCACCGCCTCGCGCGCGGTGGTTTCGACGCAGCAATTGGTGGTGACGCCGGCGACGATCAGGCTCGAGATGCCCCTGGCGCGGAGCAGGCGGTCGAGACCGGTGTCGGCGAAGGCGCCGAAGCGATGCTTGGTGATCACGGCCTCGTCCGCCAGCGGCACGATGCCGTCGACGAACTCGCCGCCCCAACTGCCGGGCAGGCAAACCTCGACCGAGGCATTGGAGAAGCGCTCGACCTGCGTCAGGTCGGCCGCGGAGGCGGTCCACACCGCCGGCTCGCGCCCGCCGCTGATGGGATAGCGATAGGGAGATCCGACGGAGCGGTACATCTCGCCATATTCGGCCCGGACATGAACCACGAACAGCCCGGCCTTGCGGGCGGCGGTCAGCAGCTCTCGAATGCGCTCCACCGCCGCCTTGATCATGGTCATCGGCTGGCCGCCGCGGCCGGTGGCGCCTTCGTCGGCGCAGAAATCGTTCTGGACGTCGATCAGCACCAGCGCGGCGTGTTGCGGCGATACCCGCGCCGCCAGGTCGGGCAGGACAAGCTCTTTGCCAGCACCGTCTTCGCCGGATGACGGAGCGTCCGTTGCCGGATCGAATGCGCCGTCGCGCCACGCGATCGTGTAGCCCTGGACGGAGGCGAAAGCATCGAGCGTGCGGCGGAATGTTTCGTTCGGCCTCCCGACGAAAACCAGCCAGCGGGCCCCGTTGGAGCGAAGCAGAAGATCGATGCTGGAAACGAGGAAGATGCCGTCGGCATCGCCATGGAACTCGAAATGGCGTGGATCGGTGCCTGGCAACACCCGGCAGCCGGCGGCGCCCGGCGTCGCCGCGCCGCGCCATGGCCCGTCGGTGGCGACTATGTCGTGAAGGTCGATGACAAGCCAACCGTGCGCCTGCGCCGCCTGGCGCCATCCGTCATGCAGCGATGCTTCCTGCCCGGCGGTGCCGGGCAGGAACAGCGCCGTGCCGGCAGCGGGCGCAAAGATGGCACTCGTCATCGATCCACCCGTTCATGGGATGCAGGCGTCGCTCTCAGAAGGCGAACTCCTGGTTCCAGCGGTCGGCCAGTTCCGACATCTGCGGGATGATCTTCGCCCAGCTGAACAGCTGCAGATGTTCGCGAGACGGCACGCGCTGCCTCGTACGCTCGCTGACCACGGCATTGATGTTGGTCGGCGCCGCGACGACACCGTTGCAGAAGTTTTCCTGAACTTCCTTGCCCATCGCGAAGTTGATGAATTTCTTGCATGCGTCAGCGTTCTTTGAATTCTTGGCGATGTGATAGGAAACCGCGCCGGCCATCGCCCCCTCTTTGGGATAGATGAACTTCACCGGTTTGCCGGCATCGATCAGGCCATAGGCGGGGATGTTGGTGGTCATGCCGCAGACCCAAGCCTCGCCGCTGCCGAGCAGGTTGGCAATGTCGACGCCGCTCTTGAAGAACTGCTTGACGTTCGGCTTCAGCCGCTTCAGCGCCGCGAAAGCCGGGTCCATCTTGTCCTCGCTGCCGCCGTTGAGGCGCGCCGCGATGACCAGCAACTCCCATGATCCCCATCCGCCGACCTCCGGAACGATCACCTTGCCCTTGTAGGCCGGATTCCACAGATCCTGCCACGATGTCGGCGGGGTGGGGACCAGATCCTCGCGGTAGGCGATGCCGTAGCCGACATAGTCGAGGCCGATCCCGGTCTTGTCGTACTGATCGTACCATTGCGGCGCAATCTGCGAGAGGTTGGGAATGTCGGCCTGGGTCAATGGCATTCCGATACCCTCCATCGTCGCCTTGATGCTGTCCGGATAAGGCAGCAGCAGAAGATCGATCTCGGGCGCTTTGCGGTTCACAATGGAATTAGTCAGCCATTCGCTCGACAGGCCGGTTTTGGTCAGGACCTTCAAGCCGGTCT
>JAQGJF010000481.1 GCA_028290765.1 Tardiphaga sp. | reverse complement strand
TCGACTTCATTGTCTGAAGCCGTGCCCGGACGGACCCTCGTTCAGTCGGACTGATTGCGCAGGATAATCAGCTGGACGATGTTTTCGCCATCCATTGCAAAATAGAAGCTGAGGACGAGCGGGTAGGGCATGCCCCGTTGATCGAAATCGCCATCCACATGCGAGGTCACAACAGCGAGGAAGGCGCGTTCGACGCACTTCACGACGAAGATGGTCACGCCTTGCCCGATGAACTCCTGCTCGGCCCATTCCCGGATCGCGACCTTGCCCCACCGTTCCTGCAGATCATCGTTGACCATCGCATCTTCGGAGAAAACCCTTATCAAGCTTTCCAGATCGCGGGTGTTCGTCGATCGCACGAAGGCCGCCACGGGTGGCGGCAGGTCGGGCTCCTTGGCGTGTACGATTTCGAGCGCCGCGATCCGCGTGCCATCGATCGTAAACCACCAGTCGCGCCGGAGGTGCGTCCGGGTGCCCGGCTTCGCGCCGTGGACAACGACGCTGACAGCGGTTTTGCCTTCGCGCTCTGTCACGTCGATCGGGCGCACCGCCATATGGGAAGTGACGAAGAGATTGTCGCTCCAGCGGCGGAGATCCTCGCCCCGAAGCATCTGGCCCAGATCGGTAACAACGGCCTCATCGGCGAGGGTCTTGAGCAATGCGGCCGTGTCGCGCGTATTGGCCGCTCGGAGGAATGCCGCGATGGTCGCGGGAAGTTGTGGTGTGGACACGGCCGTTCCCTTGGGGAGTGGTGTCGGTATGGGTTTCGCTGGCGCGCATCATGGACCAGGCCGGCCGTCGCGGCGCGTTAGACGTTGATAGAAGCCGTTAGCTCACCGGTGATCGGGAAGCGGCCTTCGACAAGTCATCGGATGGCGGAATAATCCGTGTTACGCCAATGGCTTGTCGTAACGGGAGCGAAGGCTGCGGTTACCGGCGTAGTTGCCGGTCCAATTCGTCCAGCAGCAGCCTGGCGGCTCTCAGGTCGGCGGTCTCAAAGCCCTCGGAAAAGCGGCCGTAGAGCGGCCGAAGCAACGCGTCGGCCTGCTTGAACAGGCCCTGGCGCTGCCGGAGACGCGCCAGCGACATCGCCGTTCTCAGTTCCCAGGACAGCGCCGATTGCCGTCGAGCCAGCTCCAGTGACGCCTCGAAGCTGGCTTCCGCCTGCGCGAGATCCGGCAAGGCCAGGCCAGCCAGGATTTCTCCCCTGATTCGCAGCATTTCGGGCACATGGAACGACGTGTTTTCGCCGACGGTTTCGACGGCGTGCGCGATCGTCTTCAGGGCGCGATCCGGCTGTCCCGCGCCGGCTTGTGCCTGGGCCAGGTCGCTCAGGAATCCGGCGTCCAGAATCTGGTGCCGGTTTGCGTTGAGCCTGTCCAGGCTCTGTTCCAGCAGCACGATGCCTTGATTGAATTGGCCGCGCTGCAACAGCACTTCGCCACGAAGGCCCAGTCCGACGGCATGATACGGCCCCAGCGAATACCTCGTGGTGTGTGCGATCAGACGCTCGGCGATTTCCGAGGCGGTCTCCTGGTCGCCCACCCAAAGGAAGACATAGGCCGACCAGACCAGCGCGATGGCCAGCGTGAGCGGATACTCCAGTTTTCCCGCTTCATCGATCGTGTGCCGCGCTGCCTGGACCGCCTGGTCCGGAAAACCCCTTAGCCACAGCGCGCGCGCGGCAGCGACCATCGCAATGATGCGATGGTCATAGCCCAGCCGGGTCAGGCCGATCCAACGTGACGTCTCGGCTTGTGCCAGGGCGGACGCACAATCCCGCCATGCGCTGTCCTGCTGTCCGATCAAATGCTGGGTGACGCCGACCATCCAGTCGGCCATCAGCAGGCCGGCGGGCTCCGCCATTCCCTTTGCGACCGACCGGCTCTGCTCGGCCAGCGCGAGGGCGCCGTTGAAGTCGTTGATGCGGGTCAGAAAGATATGGAAGCCGCTCAGCAGCCGCATCGTTTGGTACGGCTCGGAAAGATCCCTGGCAAGGGCAAGCCCGCGGGTGAAGGCCTTGCGAACGTCCTCGCCGTTGCCCTGGGTAAACATCAGGGTCATTCCGAGTGAAGCCTGCAGTTCGAGTTCGTGCGTCGTCCCCCTTGCGGCGTCGTCGATGGCCGATACGGCGCGCTGGCTCCAGGCTTTGCCTTCATTCAGCAGGGAAAGATCGACGAAGATCGGCGCGGTGGCCGCCGCCAGCGCGACGGCCATCGACATGTCGCCGCGCGACGAAAATCCCCACTCCAGGGCCGCTCGGACATTGCCCAGATGCAGCGAAAACAGACGGATTCTCTCGGCCTTGCTGAGCCAGCCGGCAGTGGCTCCCAGCCGGTCCATGAACGCCGCATAGAAGGCGGCATGCCTGCTTTCGATCGCGGGATATTCGCCGCTTTGCCGAAGCTTTTCCCTGGCGTAGGCCCGCGTGGTCTCGAGCAGCCGATAGCGCGCGGTGGTCTCGGTGGAATCGACGACCGCCAGCGATTTATCGAGCAGGCTGGCGATGATCCCGATCACCTCGGCCTGGTCCAGGCCTTCATCGGCAACGACTTCCTGCGCGGCCTCGAGTCCGAAGGGGCCGGCGAACACCGACAGCCGGCGCAACGCCGCGCGTTCGCGTTCGGCAAGCAGATCGAAGCTCCAGTCCAGCGTCGCATTCAGCGTTTGGTGACGGGGCAACGCCGTGCGGCGGCCTTGCCACAGCAATTGCAGCCGGTCGTCCAGCAGCGCCGCGGTCTGTTGCAGGCCGAAGGTGCCGACGCGGCCGGCGGCCAGTTCGATGGCGAGCGCCATGCCGTCGAGCTTGCGGCAGATTCCGGCCACCAGCGGCGCGTCAGCATCGCTGAGCTCGAACTGGCTCGAGCTCGCGATAATTCTCTCGACGAACAGCTGCGTCGCGGCAAAGGACAGCGCATCCCTGGCCGTCAAGGCGTCGTCGTCCGGCGGACAATCCAGCGGCACCAGCCGGTGCACGTGTTCGCCTTCGACCCTCAGGGCCTCACGGCTCGTCGCCAGGATATGCACCTGGGCCGCCTGCGCGAAAGTCGCTTCGGCCAGCAACGCGACGGTCTCGACGACATGTTCGCAATTGTCGAGGATGAGCAGCAGGCGCTTGTCCCGGAGGAAAGCAACGAGGCTGGAAATCGGATCCGACGCCTGCGCCACCAGCCCGACCATCGATGAAAGCGCGCTCGGCACCAACGTCGGATCGTTCAAGGCACCAAGATCGACAAAAAGCACGTCGCCGTCGAACTCATCGAGCACCGCATGACCCACCGCCACCGCGACGGTCGTCTTGCCGATCCCTCCCGCGCCGACAATGCTGACAAAGCGCTCCGTTCTCAAATTGTCGGATAGGATGCGCACCGCGTCGTCGCGACCGACCATCCGTCGCAATGGCGATGGCAGCCGGATGCGGGTCTCGCGATGAAGCGCAACCGGGCTGGTCGTTGATCGCTGCGACACCGGCGCCACGAAGCAGTAGCCCCGACCGGGCACATTGGTCACATATCTGGCGCCGTCCTGTCCGTCGCCGAGTACTTTCCGAAGCGATGCGACATGGAATCGGAGGCTTCCTTCATCGACGGTAACGTCGGGCCAGGCGCGGTCGAGCAATTCGTTCTTGCTGACGAGTTGACCGGGCTGCCCGATCAAGGCGATCAGGATGTCGAGCGCCCGCCCGCCGATGCTGATCGCCGCGCCGTCCTTCGTCAGGAGTCTCTCGCGCTGGGACAGGCGGAAGGGACCAAACTCGATTTCCCCCGCTGACATGAGATCCGGCTGCTGATCCATCATCTTCTCGAACGTGGCCGTTACGCGCCGCGTAGCTGGGCTCAATGTTGATCGTTTTCGGGGAGCGTCAAGGGATGCTCGTTCATTTGGTTGCCCGGCGCCAGTTGCCATTAGGCGAACATCTGCCGGTTTGCTCGCTCGCCCGCGGCATGGGCCGGTACCGCGACAAACGGCTAACCGCTTGATTTTCTTGGCGCGCCCGGCGCACAACCGCTGATCGTCGCGCCCGCCCGGCCGGGGTATGGGGAGATCGTGACAGCGGGATGATGGCGGTGTCGTTTCTCGCGCTCTTTGGGGTGGGCGCCGAAAGTTCGTCGCGACGAGACGGCGCGGACGGTTGCGCCCGGCCTCCCGGAACACGACATATCGGACGACAAGGATCCGGATCATTTTTGCGGA
This sequence comes from Tardiphaga sp., assembly GCA_028290765.1. The sequence continues at coordinate 19,129 of JAQGJF010000481.1, read as the reverse complement.
GCAAGATATGAACGTGCAATCGACTATCGACTCCGTCACCGCGCCTCCCGGCAGCGACGTCGCGGACTGGCTGACCAACGGCACCCGCGATGAGCGCTTCATCGACAATATTTTCGCCGAGATGTGTATCCGGCTCCAGCAGGCCGGCATTCCCGTCAAGCGGTCATCGCTTCACATTCTGATCCACCACCCGCAATGGCTCGGCGCCCGGATGATCTGGGCCGACGGGATGCGCGAAGCCGAGATTTCGAGATTCGATTACGAAGTCCTGGAGCGAGCCGAATACATCGGCAGTCCCGGCCAGGAGATCCGTGACGGCGCCACCGAAGTCCGCGAGAACCTCGAAGCTGATCCCGCGCTCGGCCGCAAGCACGCCGTCTATGACGACATGCGGGCGAAAGGTCTGACCGACTATGTGGCGTGGCCATTGTACCACACGCTCGGCAAACGGCATTTCGTGACCTTTGCGACGGACCGTCCCGGCGGTTTCGACGACGCGCATGTCGCCGGCCTGTTGAAACTGCTGCCGGTGTTAGCGCTGGTCAGCGAAATCCGCGTCAAGAACCGGCTAGCCCGAACGCTGCTCGAAACCTATGTCGGCTCGCACGCCGGCGAGCTCATTCTGGCCGGCGCGACGCGGCGCGGAACCGGGACGACGGTACGCGCCGCCATCATGATCTGCGACCTGCGTGATTTCACCCGGATCTCCGACAACTGGCCGCGCGACGACGTCATCGATCTCCTGAACGGCTATTTTGACGCGATGTCGGAGCCGATCGCCAGACATGGCGGAGAGATCCTGAAATTCATCGGCGATGGCCTGCTCGCCATTTTCCCGCTCAGCCAACCGTCGGCCTGCGCCAACCTTCTGCATGCCGTGACCGAGGCCCGCCAGGCGATGCGGGAACTGAACGACCGAAACAGCGAAACCGGCCGCGCGCCGCTGAATTACGGCATCGGCGTCCATGTCGGCGACGTCATGTATGGCAACATCGGATCACGCACCCGGCTCGACTTCACCGTCATCGGTCCCGCGGTCAACATGGCTTCGCGTCTCGAAGCCCTGACGAAACAACTGGGAAAGACGGTGCTGTTGTCCAGCGCGTTCGCCGATCTCATCGGAAACGAGTTCGAACTCGAACGGGTCGGCGAACATGCGGTGCGCGGATTCAACGACCCGATCGAGCTGTTTGCGTATAACGGCTGAGTTTTCAGGCTTTTTCGAACGAAATCACCGCCCTGTCATAATCGCCCGGCCCCATGCCGCCCTCGGCGAAGATGCCGCGCTCGGCGATCCAGGCGAAGGATTGCTCAAAAATATCCTTTGAGTAGGTTTCGAAAACGATTCGCTCGCCCGGTCCCCAGCGCCTTGTGTCCATCATCGCGTGAAAGCGCTCCGGGAATTCGTTCTTGTAATAATGCGTATAGCGTTCCGGTCGCAGATCGAGATCGCCTTGCGCCATTTTCAGCGCGCGGAAATAGCGTTTGATGTCTTCCGGGTCGTGCGCGTCCTTGATCATGGCCGCGATCATGAACGTGGTGTCGATGATTTTCCGGAAGCCGAGCTGCTCGGCGAGATAATACGGACCGTTGAACAGCGATACCGCGGCGCTGTCGCCGGCGATCAGCGTCTCGATACGATGAAACAGCATGCCGTCCTCGAATTTGAGATTGATGTCCGAGATCGGCATGTATTGTTCGAGGGCCTGCAGCGTGGCGTAATGGCTGCCCGACTGGAAGCCGACCGAAATCGGCACGCCCGCCAGATCGGCCGGGGTCCTCACCGTCGAATCGGCCGGCACGAAAATCCCCGATGGCGCCACCGAATAGGCGTCGGCGTACATCCTGGTATGGCCGTTCGAAGCCGCGACATTCACGGTCCAGTGGCAGGCGCAGCTCACATCCGCTTCGCGGCCCTTTTCGATGCTCTGGAAGGCGCCCGCGGGGCCCTTGTCATGGTGTTTTCCTGCCGTCGAGCGGATCAGTTCGCGGAATTCATAGTCGAGCCCTTGTGCTTTGAAGTAGCCCTTCTCTTCTGCGATCCATTCCTGAAGACGAAAGTGCGGTTCGATGATGAACTTGCTCATGGCGGCGTTCCTTCGTGCCTCGTGCGGGCTTTGTGCGTAACATCGGGCCATAGCGTTTTCGAGCGAAGTGGGTGCCGGTTCGCGTGAAGAAAACGCGTCAAAACAAGAATCTGGAGTTTCGGTTCTGATTCAATCAGAACCGAAACTCTAGATCGCCGCCGCTGGCGGCGCCATGGCGCAACGGGAATACGGGATATGGACAAGCGGGCATATTCGGAATTGCGGCTGGAGGAGCTGCGCATCCTCCATACCTTGCTGCAGGAGCGCAGCATCACACGGACCGCCGTTTTGATGGACACCACGCAGCCCGCGATCAGCAAGGTGCTCCGGCATCTGCGGGAGCAGTTCGGCGATCCGCTGTTTGTCCGCAACAACAATGCCATGCAGCCCACCGCCCGGGCGCTGGACATCGCCGGAAAGCTCGATCATCTGCTGCGCGCGGCGGACGAGTTGCGCGCCGCGGCCGACAGTTTTGACCCGGCGCGCTCGGACCGGCGTTTCAGCCTGCTGCTCACCGATGTCGGCATGATCAGGTTCCTGCCCGAACTGACCAGCCGCCTCGCCGCCATTGCGCCCGGGGTGAACCTGCGCGCAATCCCGCTCGACGCGCGGCAGTTCGAGCAGAAGCTGGAAGCCGGCGAAGCCGATCTTGCGATCGGCGTGTTCCCGAAGGCGGCGGCCCGCCTGCGGCGCCAGCGGCTCTATTTCGACAATTATGTCAGCGTGGTCCGCAAGCGCCACCCGCGGCGACGCGCGTTGCAGTCGCGCAGCGGTTTTCTCGCCGAACGTCACATCCTGGTGACCGCGTCGGAGTCCGGCCACGCCGCGCACGGCAACGCCGAGCACGCCATCATGGCGGAGATTCCGACCGAGAATATCCGGCTGCGGGTGCCGAGCTTCGTCGCCGGCGCCGTGGTGGCGGCGGAAAGCGACGAGATCGTCACCCTGCCGGCCCATCTCGCCAAGCGCGTCGCCGGTCCGCTGGGTCTCATCGCCTTCCGCCCGCCGATCGTCCTGCCGCGCATCGAAATCTCGCAATACTGGCACGAGCGATACCATCGCGACGCCGCCCATCGTTGGATCAGGTCGCTGACCTTCGAGCTGTTCTCCAGCAACGCATCGCAAGATTGAAGAGGTGGGCTGGAGGAAGCCGGATGAGGCTGCTACGTAGGCATCCGGCTCGTCGCGATGCCACGTTCGGGCTTCGACCTTTCTCGATGTGGCGCCACCACGGCGCCATCACAGCGGACCGAGGATGGCCCATCGAGAATCACAGAATTCCTTCACGGCGGCCGTGACACCGCTGCTGATGATGTCCCGGCGTTCCGGCGAGTCCATCTTGAGCTCTTCGTCCCGGTTGATGATCGAGCCCGCTTCAAGCAGGACGGCAGGCATCCGGGTCTTTCTCAGCACGACGAGTTCATCGTAGCTATAGACGCCGGTTTCCTTGTTCAGCAGCGGGTGCCGGTAGCGACCCATGATGGGCTGGGTATATTGCTGGGCATATTGCAGGCCCTGGGCCTTCATTTCCTTGCCGAGCAGTTCGGCGAACGAGAGGCTCGTCTTGAAGTCCGCATTGTTGCGGGAGACGAAGACGGAATAGCCGCTGAAGCGGTCGCTGAAATGGCTCTTCTTGCCCTCGAATTCCCAGTTCTCGAGGAAAGAGTTGGGCACGGAGTCATGGTGGATCGACAGGAAGAGATTCGCGGGCAGATCGTTGGCCGCGGCGACTCGCTTGAAGAGGCTGGACCTCGCCTTGCCCTTCGTCAGGAGCAACCTCGTCTCGGCAAAGCCTTCGGCCTTCAATTTTTCCGCGATCTGCTGCGCAAGGCGAAGATTGAAGACGAACTCGGCGACGTTGCGGGCGCTGATCGCGCCTTCTGATTCGGCGGTATGTCCCACATCCAGCACAATCCGGAATTTCGAGGGATCGCACTTTGTTGCGACCGGTTCCAAAGCGGAAGGGTTCAAGCCGACCGGCCCCAGCGCGGCAAGCTTTACAGTGTGGTGCCTTGGCGGCGCGGCAGGCCGCGCCAGGGCGGTTCGCTTTGGCGAGGAGACGTGCTTCGGCGATTTGCCCGGCTTTGACGAGCTTTTGAAGACATCCGACAGCCAGCCGGCATCGCTGGCCTGGATCGGCACAAGCACCAACGCCGCCATCGCGGCGATGATGGTGCGGCGGCGGTACCAGACGCCAAAGCCTGACCCGGCGAATTTTCTCCCCGACGACGGCAATCTCAGCGCCCCCCGAGTGATTTCCGTTCGCGTCTCATGACGGCTCAAGACAACCCTGACAGGGATTATGACCTATGAGTTGCCGGTTGCAAGCGACCTGATGTCATAACACGCCGCGCTCGGGATCGTCGGGTCGATCGGTTGGTCTGGCGGCAGCTACGTTGCGGGATCGGGACGAAGCGCGGTCCGATCGGCACCCGCTGGCTTCAATTGTTTTGCCGCGCCTTGATCTCGTCGAATTTGGAAAGCGCTTGTTCAAATTTGGGATTGAATAGCCACATCGCATCGAGAATTTCGCGGAACGTTGCAGATGCTCTTGCCCTGTCGGCCTGTCCAAAGGCGAAAATGCTGTTGTTTCGCAGATATCCCATGATCGTCGGGTCGGAAACTCTATAATTGAGCAAGTTGCTTGAACCGAGTGCGGACCGGGTCGGAGCGGGAACAATCTGGATCAGTTCAAATAGCTTCATTTGATCGATCGGATTTGGCAGTTTCTTCACGATCGCCGTTACTTGCGGGAAAATATCGGCGTGTGCGTTCATGAGGGCATCCCGCACGGCGGTCCAGTGGTTGAACCGATGGTCCAGTCTGCCAACCCGTGCCTCTTCCTTGTCGTCGCGAAGGCTCAGCGCAGCATCAAAGACTGCGATCGATTTTTTTATGGCCGCCCACTTCTCCCGACCATGCTGATCTTCGGATGAGCCGGCTTGAAAACTTCCCTTGTATTTATTCGAGCGCGCATTTCCCATGTTTTGATTGCCATTTGTTTCGGCAAAGAAGATCCCCAGGCTGATGCGGCCTGCCGCTGCGGCATCCGTCGCATCAAGGCCCTTGGCTCGCGCAATGGCGATACCCAAATCGACAACGTCCTTGAATGGCGTATCCGATTTTTGCGCGTTGACGGGTGGCGCTTGCATGAGATCGAAAAGCTTTCTGTACTCATCGAGCAGCGGCTCGAGGCCGGCATCAAAATACGCCGGAGGGATTCCCAGCCTGTTGGGTCCTCCGATCCTGGACGGAAGAGCGTCGGTGAGGTCTTTGCGGGCGCTCAGCATGTTGTTGCGTGCAAGGTAGAGTGCCTGTCCCGGCAAGTTCGGCAGAAGTTGATTCGAATTTATCTGCGCGCGCCGCTGGCGGAGGATCGCCTCGAAGTTCTTGACTGCATTGTTGTACGTATTGAGCGCATCGGATTGTTTTTTGGTGAGTGTGCCCGGCTGCGCCATTGCAGGGGACATGAAGCTGAGATGGCCGATGGCGCCCGCGACGAGCGAAACGACTGCGCAAGTGGCATCGATGGCGATGGAAACCAGCGGCGCGAAGAGAAGTCCGAGAGCAAGAGCCGCCGTGGGCGCAGCGGTATGAGTCTTTATCCCCATGGCAGCCTCGCAATGCCCAAGTGCGCTCGCTCGACGCATCGAAGTCGACGCGCAAGAACTTCACCTGATAGGCTCAAAAAGCGAACTGCCGCGTACCCTCGTCGCTGTTTCAAGCGCAAAAACGTCAGGTTTTGGCGTGCCCAGTTCTGTACCGAAGTGGCGCACCCGACACGATTCGAACGTGTGACCTTTGCCTTCGGAGGGCAACGCTCTATCCAGCTGAGCTACGGGTGCGTACGGGGGTTCATTTAGCGGATCGGGCCGGGATGGGCAACGCCCGGATAGGGGCGGTTTTGGCCAAAAGGCGGGTTTCTAGGGCGCGCCGCCCTCGACGGGACGCCACGGGTTCGAATCATGCCGGTCCCGCCCGAGCCCTCATTCCTCCCGGATATTGTTCGCCTTCACCACCGGACCCCACAGGTCCATCTGGGCTTTGAGGAATTTGCGCTCCTCTTCCGGCCCGCCGAGCAGCATGTTGACCTGAAGCGTCTGCGAGATCTGCTTGGCGATGCCCGGATCCCGCAGGGTCTCGGTCAGCGCCTTGCCGAAGCGGTCGATCACCGGCGCCGGGGTGCCGGCCGGTGCGAACACGCCCCACCAGGCATAGGATTCGAAATCGGCAAAACCGCTTTCGATCGCGGTCGGCACAGCCGGCAGGGATGGCATCCGTGCCTTGCCGGTCTGCAGGATCGGCCGGATCGTCGCCGCGGTCAGCTGCGGCATCACCAAAGCGGCGCTGCCGATGATCAGGTCGACATGGCCGGCGATGGCGTCGTTCATGGCCGGCCCGCCGCCGCGATAAGGCACGTGCACCATCTGGATGCCAGCCTGTTTGGTCAGTTGCACCATGGTCAGATGACCGACGCTTCCGGTCCCGACCGAGGCGTAGGTCAGCGCGTCGGGTTTTTGTTTTGCGGCAGCCACGAGCTCGGCGAAGGTCCGGTAAGGGCGTGATGGATGCGCCGCCAAAATATTGGGCGCGGTGCCGATCAGCACCACCGGATCCAGATCCTTCTCGGTATCGAAGGCCAGTTTTTGCAGGAACGGATTCACCGCATGGGTATCGAACACGAACAGCCAGGTGTTACCGTCGGGCGCGGACTTCGCCGCGGCGCTGGCCCCGGCGCTTCCGGAAGCGCCCGGGCGATTTTCGATGATGACCGTGGCGCCGAGGCGTTCCTGTAGCCCGGGCTGCGCCATCCGCGCAATCGGGTCGACGGTCCCGCCCGGCGGGAAGGGCACGATGATCTTGATGATTCCCGATGGCCAGTTCTGCGCCTGAGCCGCTCGGCCGCGCGCCAGCCATGGCGCCGCCATTGCACCCACGACGAATGATCGTCTGGTCAGACGCATGAAATTCCTCCCCTTTGGCTAGGTTGCGCTTATGCGCTTTTGGCCGTTAGGTAGGATGCTATGGCATTTTCGTCCCGAACGAAAACAGCAAAGGCTGCTTTGGCGGGCCGAGAGCAGGTGCAACAATTTTTCGCGGCACATGCGAAACCCCGCCTCGCCGAGCCGGGCCGTCAAATCGTCACCTTGTCGGCAAATTGCAGTCAAATGGTTCGATCACACCCTGCGGCTCGATGCTGCAAAGGGGAGATTGATCATTGGACTACCAGATGATTGCGGAACGGGAGAACGAGAAGGTTCAGAGCCGGAAAGCCAGCGTCTTGATTGCGGTGGCCAAGGCGCGGGTATGGGCCGGCGAGGGCTGGAAAGTGGTGGTGGCCGACGGCGATGGAAAAATCTTCCCGCCGGCGGAATTCGACCGTCTCTATTCGCTCGGGAAATCAACGCCTGCTGCAAACACGGATGACGGCGTTCTAGGCCGGCACGATCACCTTGCCGATCGGCCACAGCGCGATGCCGGCCAGTTTCAGATGCGCCCAGGCGAAGGGAATGCCGATGATGGTCACGGCCAAGACGACCGCCGTGATGATGTGCCCGAGCGCCAACCACCAGCCGGCCAGCACCAGCCAGATGATGTTGCCGATCAGGCCGAGCGGGCCGGTGCCGATGTCCTCGCGCCCCGTGTAGAGGTCGCGTGACACGGCGCGCTGGCCGAACGGAAACAGCGTGTAGACCGCGATATTGAATGCCGCCCGTGCCCAGGGCAGGCCGATGATGGTGATCGCCATGACGATGGCGGCGATCAGCCAGCCGATCGCCATCCAGGCGCCGCCGAGCACGACCCAGAGGATGTTCAGCAGCAGGGAGACCGGTGACATGGCATGACGTCCATCGGTTGCGACGACATCCGCTGATCGGCGTCGTCCATGGCTTTGAATAGCATACCCGCCTCATTTAGGCGGGAGAACCGGCAGCGCAACGTAAATTGACGGATATATCCAAAGCAGGGAAGATGAGGACAGATCAACAGCGGCGATATCAAGCCGCGCGTCCCAGGGAGCCTACCATGAAGCGCCTCTCGCTATTCGCCGTCGCCGTGATTGCACTGGCGGCCGCTCCGTCGATGGCTCAGGAATCCACCCGGTTTCCGCCGCTCAAACCCGACGAAATGACGCCGGCCCAGAAAACCTGGGCCGATCTGATCTCGGCGCCGCCGCGCAACGCCAAATTCGTCAATCCGCCCTATCGCGCCTACATCCGCAATCCGGAGCTGGCGACGCGGCTCTCGGCGCTGTCGGATTATCTGCGCTGGAACAGTTCGCTGCCGCCCCGGCTCAGCGAATTCGCGATCCTGATCACGGCCCGGCAATGGACCGCGCAATATGAGTGGTACGCGCATTATCCGCTGGCGATCAAAGGCGGTCTCGATCCGAAAATTGCCGCCGACCTCGCGGCAGGCCGCCGCCCCGAGGGCATGAAGGACGATGAGGCCTCGGTCTACGATCTTGCCGCCGAGCTGTATCGCGACAAGAAAGTATCGGATCCGGTCTACAAGGCCGCGGTCACCCAGTTCGGCGAAAAGGGCATCATGGATGTGATCGGCATCATCGGATATTACGATCTCGTTTCGATGACCCTGATCACGATGCAGGCCGCGGCGCCGAATGGCGACGTCACGCCGCTGCCGCCATTAACGCGGTAGATCTCTCGCTTTCGACAGGCGTCCGGAACGACTCTGCGCCAGGTCGCAAATTGGCCGTAGCGCCGACCCGAAAAGCGGCTAGTATTGCTGTCATTGTGAGCCTCTATATATTCCCGGAGGTGTTCCGTGCCGGCAAGTTTTTTGTCTTCAGAGAGCCAGTTTTCCATCGTTTTGAGCGCCGTTCGCCGCTCCGGGCCCCTCGTTTCGATTTTCCTGTTGGCGGGCGCGGTGACGCCCGCATTTGCCGTTCTTTCCAAGGAAGCCGCGCTGGAAAATTGCCGCATGACGACCGGCAAACCGATCGTGCAAGCCTGCGTGATGGCGCTGGGAGGCAGGCAAGCTCCGAACTTCGAGGCCAATCTTGCATCGTGCAGGGTCAAAGCGACACCGCAGGTTCGCGCCTGCGTGATGGCGGCGCTGAACGCCGCCAACGGCCGCGCCAATGTCGCCGTCGAAGTTCCCAAGGAAGCTGTGCCCATGGCGCCGGCCGGCACTGGGCTACCTGTCGGTTTCGTCGCGCCGCCGCGCACCATCGCCGATATCACGGCAATCCTCGACAGCGAAAAGCCCGACGTCAAGAAGATCGAGGATTTGAAAGCGGACGCCGATTCCAGGCCGACCGGCAAGGAATCGCGCGAGGACCTGGCCCAGTTCTATTTCGACCGCGCCAACGCCCGCGCGCAGCTGGGGCGGCTCGCCGACTCCATCGTCGACGCCAACAAGGCGGTCGAGGTCGGAAAAGGGGCAATCGGTACCAATATGATGGGCCGGCTGCTGCAGCTTGCCGGCATTCAGTACGCCGCCGCGGGCGATCCGAAAAAGGCGCTGGACGTCTTTCAGCGCATGTCGCGAGAGATTGTCAGTGCGCCGGGCGCGAAGGGATATGTGTTCGGCGTGAACCGCGCGATAGCCGCCAATCTGATCCAGATGGGCGACGTCGCCCAGGCGGAAGCGACGCTGCGCCGCAGCCTGCCGGTGCTGCAGGAGGCGCGCACCAGCGGACATCCGAACTGGCGCGCAGCCTATGCGAAGATGGGACAAAATTGGGAATCGGAGGTCGAACTCGGCCGGGCGACGATCTTCGAAGCCCGCGGCCAGTTCCGCGATGCGGAGGCATCCTACAAGCTCAGCGAACAGCGCAAGCGCGCCGGGATGAAGGGAGTGATGGACTCCGACAACCCGCCGGCGGAAACCGTGATGCTGCAGGCCATCGATTCCACCGTCCTGAACCAGTCCCGGATGAAGGCGCGGCAAGGCCGGTTCGCGGAGGCGGAAGTCGATGCGCGCCGCGCGCTGCTGTCGCGGCTGAGGGACCAGGGCAAATACAACCCGTCGACGCCACGTTTCGTGATGGGGCTGGCCAGTATTCTGGTCGAACAGGGCCGCTATGCCGAAGCCGAACAACTGACGCGGGTGTGCCTTGATATCAATCGCACCGTCGGCGTTGCTGACGAATCGCAGGCGACAGTGCAATTGCTGTCGCAACTTGGCGGGGTGCTGAACCTGCAGCGCAAGGGCCGCGAGGCGATCGCGGTGTTTGCGCAAATCGACAAGTCGATCGCCGGCTGGGAGCCGGCGCGACGCCAGGTGTTCGAACTCAACGGTTCGCGGATCGCCTCGTTGTATGCGTCGGGACAGGTCGAGGCCGGCATTGCCGCCGCGGAACAGCTGGTGAAGCAGCAGATTGCGCGGGTCGGTGAGAATCACTTCGATGCTGCTTCGGCGCGCGGCACGCTGGCCATCGGGCTGATGCGCGCCAGCCGCGATGCGGATGCGATCCGCGAGTTCAAGGCGGCGATACCGATCCTGATGGCCGCCTCGCGCGAAAATGCCGACGATGAAAACACCACCGTCGTCGCGGCGCGCAGCCAGCGCCTGCAGGGCATCGTCGAGTCCTACTTCACCATGCTGGCGCGCGAGAAAAATCCGGCCGGCGACATCGGCGCCGAGACCTTCAGCCTGGCCGACGCCGTCCGTGGCCGCGCCGTACAGCAGGCGCTGGTGGCGTCCGGCGCCCGGGCCACCGCCAAGAATCCGGCGCTCGCGGAATTGGTTCGCAAGGAGCAGGACCTTGGCAAGCAGGTCAATGCGCAACTGGGCACGCTGAACAATGTGCTGTCGCTGTCGTCCGCGGAGCGCGACGAAAAGGGCGTGCAGGCAATCAATGCTTCGATCAACAGCCTGCGCGCCGAACGCAACAAGGCGCGGCTGGAAATCGGCCAGAAGTTTCCCGCCTATGCCGATCTGGTCTCGCCCAAGCCGCCCGCCGTCGACGAGATCAAGGCGACGCTGGTGGAAGGCGAGGCGCTGCTGTCCTTCTATTTCGGCCAGAACGGGAGCTTCGTATGGGCCGTTCCAAAGAGCGGCCCGGTCGCCTTTGCCGCGATCAGGGCGACCAGCGGCGACATCGAAAGCAAGGTACGCAATCTGCGCGAGGCGCTGGAGCCGCAAGCGGCAATGATTTCGGACATACCGGCCTTCGATCTGAAGTCGGCCTATGACCTTTATGCACTGCTGCTCAAGCCCGTCGAAACCGGCTGGAAGCCGGCGAAGAATCTCATCGTGGTCACCAATGGCGCCCTCGGGCTGCTGCCGCTGTCGCTGTTGCCGACGGCGCCCAGCGAAGTGAAACTGGACGACGAGCCGCTGTTTTCGAGCTATCGCAATGTGCCTTGGCTGGCGCGAACCCACGCGGTGACGACGGTGCCGTCGGCGGCGGCGCTGCGCACCTTGCGCAATCTGCCGGCCGGCAAGCCGAACCGCAGCGAATTGATTGCGTTCGGCGATCCTTATTTCAGCAAGGAGCAGCAGGCCGAGGCCGACAAGGTCGATGCCGCCGAAAAGGCCGTGCAGGTCGCCGACGCCGGCGGCGCCGTCATGCGCGGCATGCCGCTCAAGCGGCGTAGCAGCCCGAAACTCGAAGGCGTCGACAGCGCGGAACTGGCGATGCTGCCGCGGCTTCCCGACACCGCCGAGGAATTGAAATCGATCGCACTGGCGCTGCAGGCGGATCCTTCGAAGGTCCTGAATCTCGGCAAAGCGGCCAGTGAGCAGGCGGTGAAAACCCTGGATCTGTCGGGATTCAAGGTTCTGGCGTTTGCCACCCACGGCCTGGTGCCCGGCGAGCTGAACGGCCTCACGCAGCCGGCTTTGGCATTGTCGTCGCCCGCGGTCACCGGAAACGATGGCGACGGTCTGCTGACGATGGAGGAAATCCTCGGATTGAAACTCGACGCCGATTGGGTGGTGCTGTCGGCGTGCAATACCGGTGCCGGCGCGGGAGCCGGGGCGGAAGCCGCCTCCGGGCTCGGTCGCGCCTTCTTTTATGCGGGCACCCGGGCACTGCTGGTGACGAACTGGTCGGTTCATTCGCAGTCGGCCCGCGCACTCGTCACCGACCTGTTCAAGCGGCAGGCGCAGGATCCGAAGCTGTCACGCGGGGAAGCCTTGCGCCAGGCCATGATGGCCCTCGCCGACGGCCAGGGTTATCTCGGCGCCAACGGCAAGACCGAATTCGCCTACGCGCATCCGCTGTTCTGGGCACCCTATTCCATCATCGGCGACGGCGGTGTGCGCTGATCGCTCAGGCCATTGAAAGGACCATCGTGGGAAGTCGAGTTGCAGGAGTTCTGCTGTGTATCGCGGCGACCGGCCTTTTTTGCCTCTCCGGGCATTTCGGACCGGCGTGCGCCGGTCAGAAATTGATTACCGAGGACGAGGCGAAATTGCCGCCGCCGCGCGGCGCCGTCGCGGCGGATCGGCGGGGAATCACCCGCGGACCCAAGGTCGAGGTGGTTTCGCTAAGCGACCCGGTTCGCTCGCCGATGCATTTTCGGCTCAAATTCGAATCTTACGGCGGTTCGAAGATCGATACGGACTCGGTCAAGGTCACCTATCTGAGAACGCCCAATGTCGACCTGACGCCGCGCGTCAGATCCTTCGTGCAAGCCACCGGCATCGACATGCCTGATGTCGAACTGCCCGCCGGCGATCACATGGTCCGCGTCGACGTCAAGGATTCCGACGGCCGCGTCGGTACCACAAGCTTCACCTTGAAGGTGGCACCCTGAATTCAATGTCGGCGATATGTCCGTTTTGCACCCGTGAAAATCCCGCGGCTGCGGTCGTTTGCGGCTCCTGCGGGCGCGACATCGCGATCCCGCCGTCCTTGATCGCCGAGCGGGACGATCTCTTGCGAAAGCGCGATGCCGTGCGTGAGGAATTGTCGCGGACCAGGGAAGAGCTGGAGCGGCTCCGGCGCGGCGCAAAGCATCGATCAGTCTGATGGAATGTCCGTTCTGCGCCGAGACCATCAAGGATGAAGCTCTGGCTTGCAAGCATTGCTCGCGGGATCTGCGAGTCGTGCGTCCCGTATTGCTCGAAATACAGGATGTCGTTGCAGAGCTGGACAAATTAAGACGCGATCTCGATCGCGCAGATGCCAGGTTGCAGCGAATCAAGCATCCGGTCCGTTATTTTGCGGTTCTGCTCGCGCTATATGTTCTCGCGCCCACGATTCTTCTTGTCGCCGCGCATATCATTGTGACGATCGTTCTGAACGTCTCCCCTCTCTACCTGCGGCTGGCCTCTCTTATCATTCCTGTTCCCTTCGGATTCGCAACCTACCCGATTCACAAGATCGGGTTTCGTGGCGCGTTCCTGCTGGGCGTAGCGACCGCTGCGCTCAGCGTGACGTGCATGCTGACGGTCACAGGCCTCAACGACAATGTGCCGATCCTGCCGGCTTCGCACGGCGAATGGCGCGAAGTCTTTGAATATAGCGCCAGCATCGCACTCGCGCTCGGTTCGGGAAATATTCTGGGCCACATGATCTTTCAGGTTCTTCCGCGGATCCTGTCCCAGGGCGGCAAGCCGAACGCGGCGGCGTTCCGAATCGCCCGCCTGCTCGGCGCGCATGTCGGTGAGGAACAGTTGCGCCGTAGGGCCCGGCTCATCCAGGATCTGCTGCAAACCATCGGCCCGCTCGCCGGCGTCGTAGCCACGGCGGTAGGCTCGGTCTATGCAGGACTCAAAGGCGTCATCGGCTCCTGACATCGCAGGACAAGCCTGCCGGCCGTCAATTTGCGTTTGCTCGCATTTGTCGTTTCCGGCGACATTGATGTCGCGAGAAGCCCGTTACGATAGTAACGCGATTCCAGGTCGATGAAATCATCCTGCAACGCGATACCGTCAACCTCCATGCTCAACAAAGCCCGGAGGAACGCATCAACATGAGTCCACCGACCCGCCATTAGGCGTCTGCTATCAACGACACATCTCATTTCATTTCATCTGCGCTCAACCTGTGTGCTGTTTCGGCACGGCTCAATTCTTGAACTTCCTGACAAAAGGACTGCCATCATGACCATCACCGCGAGCTTCTCCCCCAGCGCCCGCCTGCTGTCGATCTTCGGCGACGGAGGCAACAACAAGGTCGCGATCAGCCGCACGGCATCCGGAAACATTCTCGTCAATGGCGGCGCGGTATCCATCATCGGCGGCAAGCCGACCATCGCGAACACGGGGGCGATCCAGGCTTTTGGCCTGGGTGGCGATGACGTCATTACGCTCGACGAAACCAACGGTGCGTTGCCGGCCGCCAATCTGTTCGGTGGGGCCGGGAACGATGTGCTGACCGGGGGTTCAGGCGCCGATCTGCTGTTCGGCGAGAGCGGCAACGATACGCTCAACGGCAAGGGCGGTAACGACCTGCTGTTCGGCGGCGACGGCAATGACACCATCACCGGCGGCACCGGCGACGATCAGATGTTCGGCCAGGGCGGCAACGACCGCATGATCTGGAATCCGGGCGACGGTACCGACCTGATGGAAGGTGGCGACGGGTCCGATACCGCCGAGGTCAATGGCGGCAACGGCGCCGAGACCTTCACGATCACCGCCAATGGCAGCCGCGTGCGCTTCGACCGCGTCAGCCCGGCGCCGTTCTCGCTCGACATCGGCACAACCGAAAACCTGGTTCTCAACGCCAATGGCGGCGACGATGTCATCACTGCCGGAAACGGCCTGGCCAGCCTGATCCAGCTGACCATCGACGGCGGCGCCGGCAACGACACCATCACCGGCGGGGATGGCAACGACACGCTGATCGGCGGCGACGGCAATGACGTGATCACCGGGGGCCGCGGCAATGATGTGGCGCTGCTCGGCGCCGGCGACGACCGGTTTGTCTGGAATCCGGGTGACGGCAGCGACATGGTCGAGGGGCAATCCGGTACCGACACGCTGCAGTTCAACGGCTCCAATGTCGGCGAACGCATCGACATCTCGGCCAACGGCAGCCGGGCCCGGCTGTTCCGCGACGTCGGTAACGTCACCATGGATCTCAACAGCGTCCAACGCATCGATGTGGCCGCGCTCGGCGGTGCCGATACCATCACCGTCAATGATCTCGCCGGCACCGGGGTGAAGCAGGTCGCGGTGAATCTGTCGTCTTCGCAGGGCACTGGTGACGGCGCCGCCGATACGGTCGTGGTCAATGGCACGGCCGGAAACAACCATATCAATGTCGTCAACGGCGGCGCCGCGTCGGTTGTCGTCAATGGGCTGCCGGCGCAGGTCGTGGTCGACGGCGCCGAAGCCGCCAATGACACGCTCGTCGTTAACGGGCTTTCGGGCAACGACACCATCGATGCGTCGGCGCTCAATGCCGGCCGGATCCGGTTCGCGGCCGACGGCGGCGCCGGCAACGATACGCTGATCGGCAGCCGCGGCGACGACACGCTGAGCGGCGGTGACGGTGACGATGTCGTCACCGGCGGTATGGGCAACGATCAGATGTCGGGCGGTGCGGGCAATGACCGCTTCGTCTGGAATCCCGGCGACGGCAGCGATGCGGTCGACGGCGGTGACGGCAGCGATACGCTGACCTTCAACGGTTCCAGCGCCAATGAGATCATCACCGTGACGGCTAACGGAACCCATGTGCGGCTGGACCGTGACGTCGGTGGCGTCGCCATGGACATCAGCACCGTCGAGAACGTCGTGATCAATGCCGGCGCCGGCGACGACACCATAGTGGCCGGCAACGGCCTGGCCACCCTCACGAGCCTGACCGTCGACGGCGGGGCCGGCAACGACCGCATCACCGGCGGCGACGGCAACGACACACTGATCGGCGGCGACGGCAATGACGTCGTCACCGGCGGCCGCGGCAACGACGTCGCGCTGCTGGGTGCCGGCGACGATACCTTCGTCTGGAATCCGGGCGACGGCAGCGACACGGTCGAGGGCCAGTCGGGCACCGACACGCTGCAGTTCAACGGCTCCAATGTCGGCGAGCACATCGATATTTCCGCCAACGGCAACCGGGCGCGGCTGTTCCGCGACGTCGGCAATGTCACCATGGACGTCAACAGCGTCGAACATATCAACGTCGCGGCACTGGGCGGAGCCGATACCATCACGGTAGGCGATCTCAGCGGCACCGGTGTGACGCAGGTCAATCTGAACCTGGCGGCATCGGGCGGCGCCGGCGACGGTGCGGCAGATGCAATTATCGTCAACGGCACGGCCGGCAACAACCATATCACCGTCACGGGCAGCGGCACGTCGGTCGTGGTCAGCGGATTGCCGGCTCAAGTCACGATCGATGGCGCCGAGGGCGCCAACGACACGCTCGTCATCAACGGTCTTACCGGCAATGACACCATCGACGCGTCGCTGCTCAATGCCGGTGTGCTGCAAACCCTCACCATCGACGGCGGCGCCGGCAACGACACCATCACCGGTAGCCGCGGCGCCGATGTGCTGATCGGCGGCGACGGCAATGATGTCGTCACTGGTGGCACTGGCAACGACGTGGCCCTTCTGGGTAATGGCGACGACCGGTTTACCTGGAATCCGGGCGACGGCAGCGACACGGTCGAAGGTCAGGGCGGCGTCGACACGCTGGTCTTCAACGGCTCCAATGCCGGCGAGAACATGGACATCTCGGCCAATGGCAGCCGGGCGCGGCTGTTCCGCGACGTCGGCAACGTCACCATGGATCTCAACGGCGTCGAGCAGATCCATCTCGCCGCCTCGGGCGGCGCCGACAATATCACGGTCAACGACCTGACCGGCACTGACGTCACGAAGGTTGCCATCGATCTGGCGGCGACCGGCACCACCAATGGCGACGGCCAAGCCGATCGGGTCAATGTCAACGGCACCAATGGCAACGACACCATCAATGTCGCCGGCAGCGGCAGCACGATTACCGTGAACGGGCTTGCCGCACAGGTCACCATCGCGCATGTCGAGGGTGCCATCGATGCGCTTACCATCAATGGTCTTGGCGGCGATGACATCATCAACGCTTCTGCGATCAAGGCCGGCCAGGTCAACCTCACGCTCAACGGCGGCGACGGCAACGACACCATCACCGGCAGCGCCGGCAATGATCTGGTCAACGGCGGCCGCGGCAACGATGTGGCGTTGCTCGGCGCCGGCAACGATACGTTCGTGTGGAATCCCGGGGACGGCAGCGACACCGTCGAGGGCCAGGCCGGCACCGACACGCTGCAATTCAACGGCTCCAATGCCAACGAGAACATCGACATCTCGGCCAATGGCGGCCGGGCGCGGCTGTTCCGCGACGTCGGTGCCGTCGCCATGGATCTCAACGACGTCGAGAACGTCAATGTTGCGGCGCTTGGCGGTGCCGACACCATCACCGTCAACGACCTGACCGGAACCGACGTGAAGCAAGTCGGCATCGATCTCGGCAATGACGGCCAGGCCGACACCGTTGTCCTCAACGCCACCAATGGCGACGACGCCATCACCATCACCAACAACAACGGTGTGGTCACGGTGACGGGTCTCGGCAGCGACGTGACGATCTCGAATTTCGATGCCGGCGATCGCATCGTCATTAACGGTCTCGGCGGCGACGACGTCATTGAAGCGTCGGGACTGACCGGTATGCAGCTCACCGCCAATGGCGGCGACGGCGACGATGTGCTGATCGGCAGCGCCGGCAACGATACCCTGAACGGCAATGCCGGCGACGACGTGCTGATCGGCGGCCCCGGTCAGGACATCCTTGACGGCGGGACCGGCAATAACGTCGTGATCCAGTCCATCGTTGCCACTCCCGGCAGCAATGCGATGGCCAGCGATGCCGCGCACGCCGCCAGCATGGCCCTGCTGGGCCAGTTCATGGCGTCGACCTTCGTTGCCGCCGGCGATGGCCACGGCGCCACGCCGATTACCGAGATGCCGCAGAACCAGCCGCCGCTGCTTGCGCAGCCGCACGCCTGAACGCGTTCGGTCCCGGAGCAAGCGATATGAGCACTGAAACCGACAGCGCTGGATCGCCCGATCCGGGACTCGAGGCTCTCGTTACGTTGCTGCATTTCCAGGGGGTGGCGGCTGATCGCGAACAGATCAGACACCGGCTGGGAACCAACAAAATCGGCGCAGCGGAGATGCTCCGCTGCGCCAGGGATCTCGGCGTCAAGGCGCGGACCGTCCGAACCAGCTGGTCGCGGCTTGCCGACACGCCGTTGCCGGCCATTGCGAGCCTGCGCGACGGCGGGTTCATCGTGATTGCCAAGGCCGCCGGCGACCAGGTGCTGGTGATGTCGCCGCAGGCGCCGCGACCCGTGCTGATGGCGCGGGACGACTTGCTCGCGATCTGGGACGGCGGGCTGATCCTGATGACCCGTCGCGCCGGGTTGTCGGACATGACGCGAAGATTCGACATCAGCTGGTTTCTCGGCGCGATCCACAAATACCGGCATCTCCTGAGCGAGGTGCTGGTGGCGTCGTTCTTCCTGCAGCTGTTCGGCCTGGTGTCGCCGCTGTTCTTCCAGGTGGTGATCGACAAGGTGCTGGTGCATCGCGGGCTGAGCACGCTCGACGTGCTGGTGGTCGGCCTGCTGGCGATCTCGCTGTTCGAGACCGTGCTCGGCATCCTTCGCACCTATCTGTTCGCGCACACCACCAACCGGATCGACGTCGAGCTCGGCGCGCGCCTGTTCCACCACCTGCTGGCGTTGCCGATGGCTTATTTCCAGGCGCGCCGCGTCGGCGATTCGGTGGCGCGGGTGCGCGAGCTGGAGAACATTCGCAACTTTCTCACCAGTTCCGCACTGACCCTGGTCATCGATCTGCTTTTCACCTCGGTATTCCTGGCGGTCATGTTCGCCTATTCGCCGCTGCTGACCTGGATCGTGCTCGGTTCCTTTCCGTTCTACATCGCGATCTCGGCCGGCGTGACGCCGCTGTTCCGGCGACGGCTCGATGAGAAATTCCGGCGCGGCGCCGAGAACCAGGCCTTCCTGGTCGAGAGCGTGACCGGGATCGAGACGCTCAAGGCGATGGCGGTCGAGCCGCAGATGCAGCGGCGCTGGGAGGAGCAACTCGCGGGCTAC
>JAQGJF010000742.1 GCA_028290765.1 Tardiphaga sp. | reverse complement strand
GACGACGCACTCCAGGCAGAATAGAGCGCAGACCGTGGCGGTGGCGACGCCGTGCTGGCCGGCGCCTGTCTCGGCGATGATGCGCTTCTTGCCCATGCGGCGCGCGACCATGATCTGGCCGAGCACGTTATTCACCTTGTGCGAGCCGGTGTGGTTCAGCTCTTCGCGCTTGAAATAGATTTTCGCGCCGCCGAGATGCTCGGTGAGCCGTTCGGCGAAATACAGCGGCGACGGCCGGCCGACATAGTCTTTCAGGTGGCCATTCATTTCCCGGGCAAAGGCCGGATCGGCCTTGGCATCGGCATAGGCCTTTTCCAGATCCAGGATCAGCGGCATCAGCGTTTCGGCGACGAAGCGTCCGCCGAAAATGCCGAAATGCCCGCGCTCGTCGGGACCGGATCGGAACGAATTGGGCAAGGAATTCGGCGAGGCTTGAGGCATCAGGTCATCAACTCTTCGGTGGCGCGTGCCGCGCGAACAAAGGCACGGATCATCTCGGGATCCTTGAGGCCCGGAGCACGCTCCACGCCGGAGGAAATATCGACGCCGCCGGCGCGGGTGACACGGACGGCTTCCGCGACATTGGCGGCGTTGAGGCCGCCGGAAACCATGAAAGGCAGTTTGAGGTCGAGGTTCTCCAGCAGGTGCCAGTCGAACGCCGCACCGAGCCCGCCGGGACGCGTCGCGCCCTTCGGGGCGCGCGCATCGAACAGGATCCGGTCGGCGACGTCGGCGTAACCGGGCAATGCCGTGAGGTCGGCGCGGGTCTCGACCGCGATCGCCTTCATCACCGGCAAACCGAATTTCTGTTTGATGTCGCGCAAGCGCGCCGTGGTTTCCTTGCCGTGCAGCTGCAGAATATCCGGTTGCAGCGCGTCGATCGAGTTGGCGAGCAGCGCATCGTCGGCATCGACCGAGAGCGCCACTTTTTTGGCGCGGCCCTTGACCTGGCGGCCGAGGTCGCGGGCAACCTCAAGGCTGACGTGACGCGGCGACGGCGGAAAGAACACGAAACCCACCATGTCGGCGCCGGCCGCGAGCGCCGCATCGAGCGTCTCGCGCGTGGACAGGCCGCAAATTTTGACGATCAGGGACATGGTTTCAAAGCAAGCTGGTTTCAAAGCAAGGGTTCGGGCCAAACGATCGAGCGCCGGCAATCGGCGCTCAAAAATGGGGCTTGGAGGCGGGTTCTACAACGTCGCGCCGTGCTTGTCTCGCCCGGCGGCCCCATATCCGGACCCGTCTCGCGACGGGGCTGGAAGGCGCTGCGGATCGCTGCGGGCAGGTTTCATCGCGCTTGAGCGCCAATCGGCCAGTTGCGCCCGCGCCGCTCTCGCATCGGCCTCATGCTGGCGCGCCGCGCGGCGCCAGTGACGCTGCCGAAACCAGGTGGCCAAGCCGCCGGCCACGACGCCCAGGATCGCCACGGCGATGATGACGACGAACAGCGGCAGCGTGAAGGCGACCGAGGGATCGCTGGAATTGAACGGGTCGAACGACACCGTGACGAAATGCCGGTTGGCGACCGCAAACACGACGAAGATCACGCCGAGCGGAATCAGCACCAGGCCTGTCAAAAATTTGCGCATGAACCTCTCTCGCAGGGCGGCGATCGGATCAGCTGACGCTCATTCCGCAATCATATGCGCGCGAACCATCACGCGCCGGCGTCAGGCGCTCCGGCGTCGCGGTTCAGCCGCTCACGCATTTCCTTGCCGGTCTTGAAAAACGGCACGCTCTTCTGGTCGACCGGCACATGGGCGCCGGTGCGTGGATTGCGCCCGGCGCGTGCCGGGCGATGCTTGACCGAGAACGCGCCGAACCCGCGAAGCTCGACCCGATCACCGCGCGCCAGCGCAGCGACGATCTCGTCGAGAATGGCGTTCACGATGTTCTCCACATCCCGCTGATAGAGATGCGGGTTGTGTTCGGCGATGCGCTGAACGAGTTCGGATTTGATCATCGAGACTGGGACCCGTGGAGTGGGGTCTCCATTTCTGTGAAAATGCCGTGAACTGTCAAGACGCTAAATCAAATTCTGACGAAGTGAAAACGCGTGACAAACGGCTGGAATCGGGCTTGCGACGACAACCGCAATGCGAAATCGATCTGTCAAAATTGGACTTAGCCGAGCTTGCGCGACACGATGCCGCCTTAATTCGACCCTGCGGGCCGCCACAACGCCAACATTCCATCGAGGCTGAGGCGTTCTACCGCCTGTGCGACGCCGGCCTGCTCGACCTGGCGCGCGATCGCGCTCAATCCGAGCGCGTCGAGCGTGATGGAAGCGGCGGTGCGCAGAAAAGTCAGGTCGCCGAATTTCGGCGCCAGCTTGAAATCCCGCACCGGCAAACCGCTCTTGACCTTCTTCTCGGCGACGAGCCACGCCACCGCGGTCTTCTCGTCGCCGAGCTGATCGACCAGCCTGAGCTCGACCGACTGACGTCCGGTGAAGACGCGGCCGTCAGCGACCTTGTCCAGCAAGGTGTCATCCATGCTGCGGCGTTCTTTCACCAGGCCGCGAAACCAGGCGTAGGAGTCCTTCACCAGCGCCTCGAGCGCGGCCCGCGCTTCGGGGCTGGTCGGCTCGAAGCCATTTGGTGCCGCCTTCAAAGGCGAGGATTTTACCTCCTCGACCTGCACGCCGACGGTTTTCATAAGAGCGCTGAAATTCGGAAACTGGAACAGCACGCCGATCGAGCCGACCAGTGAGCTCTGCTGGGCGACGATGTGGTCGGACGCCAGCGCCGCGATATAGCCGCCCGACGCGGCCAGTCCCTCGACCACCACGACCATCGGCTTCTTCGCCTTCAGGCGGGTCAGCGCGTCGTAGAGCTGCTCGGATCCGGCGGTGGTCCCGCCCGGCGAGTTGATATGCACGACCACGGCGGCCGCCGACGATTTCTCCAGCCGCTCCAGCGCCTCGACCCGCTCATTGTCGCTGCGGATCAGGCCGTCGATCTGGATGCGCGCGATCGAGCCGGAGGCCGTGAGTGCACCGCGCCCCGACGGCGAGGCGATCACGGCAATGGTGACGACAGCCGCGATCGCGACCAGCGCCGCGGCGACGCGCCAGAAGGTCAGCTTGCGGCGCATCCTGCGGCGATCGACGATCACATCGGAATCAAGCGACATCGAAATTCTCCTCAGGCAGCAGCCTCGGTGGATCGCATGGCGTGGTCTGGATAGCGTTGATTTGGTCCACCACAATTACATCAATTGCGATGCAATATGAAGAAAGCAAGGCCCGTGGGAAGAAAGCAGAGCCCCATCCAGTCGTCCCGGCGAAGGCCGGGATCCAGACGCCGCAGCGCTCGCTTTTGGGCACTGATGCAGTGGCCTTGCTGTACCACAAACGCCAGGGGTTCTGGGTCCCGGCCTTCGCCGGGACGACGCAAATAAAAAGGGCCCCGGATAAACCGGGGCCCCGTTTTTGGATGACCAGAAAGCGCGAGGCTTACTTGTCGGTGCGCTGCTTGAGCGCGGTGCCGAGAATGTCGCCCAGCGTCGCCCCCGAATCCGAGGAGCCATATTGCGCGATGGCTTCCTTCTCTTCGGCGACTTCGAGCGCCTT
The DNA here is from genome assembly GCA_028290765.1 of Tardiphaga sp. The sequence goes on along the minus strand of JAQGJF010000742.1, from coordinate 727 downwards.
GATCGAGACCTGCACCTTGCGGGCCTTCTTGTCGAACTGGATCACCCGCGCGTCGACCTTTTCGCCAACCGCGAAACGCTCGGCGCGCTGATCGGCACGTTCACGCGCCAGTTCGGACCGCTTGATGAAGGTGGTGAAGTCGGTGCCGGCGATCTGCACGTCGATACCGGATTCCTTCACGTCGAGCACTTCGCAGGTCACGACCGCACCCTTCTTGACGTCGCCCGGCTCGGCGAACGGGTCGCCCTCGAGCTGCTTGACGCCGAGCGAGATGCGCTCCTTCTCGACATCGACATCGAGGACGATGGCCTTGACCATGTCGCCCTTCTTGAAGTTGTCGATCACCTGCTCGCCCGGAAGCTTCCAGTCGAGGTCGGACAGAGGCACCATGCCGTCGTCGTCGCCCTCGAGACCGAGGAACAGACCGAACTCGGTCTTGTTCTTGACCTCGCCTTCGACGGTGGCGCCGACCGGATACTTCTCGACGAACACTTCCCAGGGATTGCGCATGGTCTGCTTGAGACCGAGCGAAATCCGGCGATTGACCGAATCGACTTCGAGCACCTGCACTTCGACTTCCTGCGAGGTGGAGACGATCTTGCCGGGATGCATGTTCTTTTTGGTCCACGACATTTCCGAGACGTGGATCAGGCCTTCGATGCCGGGCTCCAGTTCGACGAACGCGCCGTAGTCGGTGATGTTTGTGACGCGGCCGGTGAAGCGCTCA
>JAQGJF010000400.1 GCA_028290765.1 Tardiphaga sp. | reverse complement strand
TTGATCAGATCGTGATAGTCGTCGCCCTGGGCATAGACCGAGATCGCGCCGCGGCTGCGCTGATTCAGGATCGCCAGCGGATTTTCGTCGGGCCCGTAATTGACGCCGAGCATGATCACCGAGCGCACGTCGCGCCACATCACCTTGGGATCGGCGCGGCGCGCCGGATTGTCGGCGAGCCAGTCCATCTCGCCATGCGCGCCGGCATCGAGGAACGCGTCGAGACGTTCGCGCACGCCGGCGATGGCGTCCGGATCGGTGACGCCGATCGAATCGAATCCAAGCGCGCGCGCCTCAACGGCCAATGCGGCCTTGAGAGCGACCGGACCCGGCTTGACGTGCGCGTTCAGAAGTCGAGATCCACATAGGTCCGCGACGCCGGCACGCCCGCCAGCCATTCGCTCAGCAGCGGGCGGAACGACGGGCGGGATTTGATCCGCGCGTACCACGCCTTTGCCGCGTCGTCCTCGCTCCATGGCACGTCGCCCAGATAATCGATCGCCGACAGATGCGCCGCCGCGACCAGATCCGCGTAAGTGAGCCGGTCGCCGGCGAGGAAGTTCCGGGTCCGCGCCAGCCAGCCGATATAGGCCAGATGATAGCGCACATTGGCGGTGGCCGCGCGAATCACATCCATCGCGGGAGCGCCGCCGCCATTGCTCTCGGCCATGAAGCGCTTGTAGATGCGCTCATTGACCAATGGCCCGCTGGCTTCCTCGAAAAACTTCTCGTTGAACCAGGCCATCAGGCGGCGCACCTCGATCCGGCCCGCGATCGAGGCCGGCATCAGCCGGCGTTCGCCGATATCGGCGCCATGGACCTCGTCGAGATATTCGCTGATGACGGCGACCCCGGGGATTGCCGGCAGGCCTTCGGTAATCAGAACCGGCGTGGTCCCCGCCGGGTTCAAGGCGAGAAACGCCTCCCGCCGCTCCCAGGCGCGTTCTTCCACCAGCCGCAGATCGAGGCCGTGTTCGCCGACCGCGAGGCGGATGAATCGCGAATGCGGGCAGAACGGATGATGGTACAGCGTGAACATGAGGGCCTTGATAGTTTTTCGATCGTTAAGAAAACGTCTCATTTCCGGGCCATGCCAAATCAGGCCGCCGATGGGGGCCAAACTAAAGCATGATACGGCAAAGTGGAAACCCGGTTTTCCCTGAAAAGGATGTCCTTCGGCCCCAACGCGGGGAGCGGTTCAGACACGTCGTTTTGTACGTTTTTGACATTGCGGCTGGGAGGCGAATGAGCGAGAAGAAACCGGCTTTTTTGGGTTGAACGGACAGATCATAACGGACAGATCATGATGTCAGATGCAGTGCGGGCGGTAATTCTCGGCATCATCGAGGGGATCACGGAATTCCTGCCGGTCTCCTCGACAGGCCATTTGCTGCTGGCGCAACGCTTCTTCGGTCTCGGCGAAGGCAGTTTCTGGCAGAGTTTTGTCGTGCTGATTCAGCTCGGCGCGATTCTCGCGATCGTCGTGCTCTATTTCGCCAAATTATGGCGGGTCGCGCTCGGCATGTTCTCCAATCCCGACGATCGGCGCTTCGTCATCGGCGTGCTGGTGGCGTTTCTGCCCGCGGTGATCATCGGCCTGATTGCCGGGAAATATATCAAGGAACTCCTCTTCAATCCGTGGGTGGTGTGCTTCTCGCTGATTGTCGGCGGCGCGATCCTGCTATGGGTCGATCAAATCGATTTCAAGCCGCGCGAGCACGATGCCACCCGGTTTCCCCTGCTGATGTATCTGTGGATCGGTATCGCGCAGTGCCTGGCGATGGTTCCGGGCGTGTCGCGCTCCGGCGCCAGCATCGTGGCGGCAATGCTATTGGGTGCGGACAAGCGCGCGGCGGCCGAGTTCTCGTTCTTCCTGGCGATCCCGACCATGATCGGTGCGTTCGCCTATGATTTCTACAAGAACCGCGGCGAGATGACGGTCGATCACCTCGGCATTATCGCGATCGGATTCGTGGTGTCGTTCGTTACCGCGATCATCGTGGTCAAGACATTCCTGAACTACGTCACCCGCCACGGGTTCACGTTTTTTGCGTGGTGGCGCGTCATCGTCGGCACCCTCGGCCTGATCGCGCTGGCGTTGGGGAAATAAGCTGCCCGACGAGTCGTCCCGGCCCGGCCTACGCGCCCTTGTGCTGGAACTGGCCGGTCTTGCGAAAACGCCAGAGATATTGCGGCACGATCGCTTCCAGCGAATCAGAGGCGATCCCGAGGCCTTCCAGCGTCAGTCCGGCCGCCTTGGCCGCGTCGGACACCACATTGTCGATGTGCAGCAGCGCGACCTGGTCCGGCGTCAGTTTCAAGGCCCCCGGCGCGAACTGCAGCAATAACGCCTGCAGTTTGGCGATGCCGAACGGTACCGGCGCCAGGATGCGCTGGCGTTCGATGGTCGCCAGAATGATCTCGATGATCTCGCGCATTGTCAGCACTTCCGGGCCGCCGAGTTCGTATGTCTAACCAGCCAGGGTCTTGCCTTCGACGGCGTCGGCGACCGCGGTCGCGACATCGCCGACATAGACCGGCTGCATTTTTGTATCGCCGCCGATCAGCGGCACCACCGGCGAGATCCGCGCCAGCGCGGCGAAGCGGTTGGTGAACGAATCCTCGGGGCCGAATACCAGCGAGGGGCGGAAAATCGTCGCCTCCGGAATGACGCCCAGCACGGCCTTTTCGCCGGCGGCCTTGCTGCGGGCATAGCGTGACGGCGAATTCTCATCGGCGCCGATCGCCGAGACATGCACCATGCGCCCGCCGACCGCCGCAGCGGCTTTAGCGACGGCTCCGGCACCCTGGGCCTGCACGGCATCGAACGTCTGCGCGCCGCTCTCACTGAGGATTCCGCACAAATTGATGGCGGCATGGGAATCGCGCATCGCGGCCGCGATCGAGGCCGGATAACGCAGATTGGCCTGCACCGCGTGGATCTGGCCGACCCTGCCGAGCGGTTGCAGATGCCCGGCCAGTTCCGGCCGCCGCACCGCGACCCGGATCCGGTAATCGCGCTTGGCCAGGGCCCGGACCACGTGCCGCCCGAGGAAGCCCGATCCGCCGAAAACCGTGACGAGGGTGTCGATATTCGAGGCCATCTTCGCTTCCCTGTTCGCCCGGCGCTTTTCGAGCCGCTTGTTGAGCTTTGGGGCCGGTCCCGGACCGGTCAAGTGCGCTGCAACGCGGGCATTTCAGCCATTTCGCGATACGCCATCGCCTGCTCGCTGTACAGCGTATTTGGGCGGGACTTCAACAATTTGACAACGGCAATGCCGGTCCGTACTAAGCGCCCCGTGCCCAGGTGGCGGAATTGGTAGACGCGCTGGCTTCAGGTGCCAGTGGCTTAACGGCCGTGAAGGTTCGAGTCCTTTCCTGGGCACCAGCACTGTGCTCATAAGTCTCTGTTATCCAGAGCAAATCAGCAGAATCAATAGCCTGAGGCTACCCGTTTGATACATGCGGGTGACAGATGCGCTTGCCATGTCGCGTCCCGGGAAGCATCCGAAAAACCGCGAGTCCGTTGGCGATGCAAGCGTGTACCCGACGAGCTGACCAGGCTTGCTGGCAGGCGCGAAGAATTCCGCATCCCCGGCACAAGAGATCCTGCGGTCGCCAACGTGAAGCATGCGGCCGCCTCGGCTGAGGGATGAGGCCAAGTGAGCAAACTTGCGAGGCCCGCCGCACGCCTGTTGTCATGGTGCTTGCAGGGTAGCTTTTCGCAACTTGGCATGCGTGGGTTCTCGCCGCTTCACGCGATAGCGTCTTCGCGCAAACTCGACCCACGCGGCCAATCAAAGTCATCATTCCATTTCCGGCCGGAGATCTGGTGGACGTTAGCGCGCGACTTCCCGTCGATGACATGGCGGAGGAACCGCGGCAGCCGCAGGAACTGGCCAAGGGACAGTGCGGTCCGCAATGAACGCCGATAATCGATGATCGGCAGTAAAGGGAGATCGACAATGGCGCACAACGATGATCATCCGCCCGCTCCCGACTCGATCGCCGATATTGCGAAGGTCGGCGTCATGCCGGGCGGCGGAACGGTGCCGTTTCGGTTGCCGGCGGGCGCTTTGAATTATCTCGACCGCAATCAGTACATTTCCAACATGGAGGTCATCGCCCACTTTCCCGCGGTGGATATAGCGATCTTCGGCGATGAACATTCGTGCCTGTGGGCGAAGGGCAAACGTCGCCTCATCGCTTTCAAGGGGGGCTGGATCGACATTACCGAGCCCAGGAAGGCGACGGTGATCGCCAACAATAGCTTCGGGGTATTCTCAAGCTGCATCTACAACAGCCGGCTGAAAAAGTGGATCGCCGTGGTTGCGCATCAGATGCCTTTGACGCCGGGCACACCGCAGTATCCGCGCGGCAAGTATCATCCGGACTATGCCAGAAAATCGATTGAGGATGCTGGATTCCGCGGGATTAAAACCTACGACGTAACCAATCCCGACAAGGTCGAGCTGCTCAACGAATTCGAGACAGGCAGGACCGGACACGGCGTTCATTTGCCGTTCTATGATGGCGGGCAGTATGCGTACCTCGCCTGTGGCTGGGATGATCAACTGCGCATGGAAAGCACCGAACGCGTCTACAGCAACGGTTTGATGATCGTCGACATGACGGATCCCGCCAAGATCAAGGAAGTGTCCAAATGGTGGGTTCCTGGCCAGAGGCTCGACGAGGAGGAATTCTATCGGACAACCTATCCACTTGCCGACGATCAATGCTCATGGACCGGCAACCGTACGCCATGCATCGTTCCGGTCCGTGTCGAAGACGGCGGCACGGTCGGATATGGCGGCTGGGGGCATTTTGGAATGTACGTTCACGACCTGTCCGACATTCACAATCCGAAGGTCTATGGCAAAGTGGCTCATCCGCTCGAGGCCATGGGCGCCATCCCTTATCACCATGTCGTCCCTGTAAATGCGGATCCCGTGCGCTATCCGCGACTTCAGAATCTCGTCATCGGCATTCCCGAAGCGCTTGAATCGGATTGTCGCGAGCCCTTCCACACCAGCTACGTCATCGACGTGAAGGACCCGGCTCATCCTCGCATCATCGGCCTGTTTCCCCGGCCGATGCCGGATCCGAAGGCGCCGTACAAAGACTTCGCGCTGGCTCGGGGCCGATTCAGCTCCCGCGTGATGCAGCACTGGATCGCGCCCGGAAAAGCGCGCCCGGATGTGGTCGCGTTGTCGTATCTCAATGCAGGCATTCGTCTGTTCGATATTTCGGACCCGACCGAGCCGAAGGAGGTGGCCTACTTCGTTCCCCCGCGTGATGGCGAGATCGATAATTATATGAGCTGGCGACGTGGCACGACGGAAGCGGTCTTCATCGAGTGGGATCGGAATCTGATCTGGGTGTCGACACATGCGGGGCTGTATTGTCTGTCGGCTCTGTTCCTCGGTCCGCCTGTGCTCGAACCGATGGCCGTCGCCGAATGGTCGGTCCCGCATGTCAATGCCGGCTGGGAAGGGTGAGGCGCTATCTGGTCTCGAAGAATAGCCGCTGCCTGCTCCAGCGACCGATGTACTGCGCTGTGCCAGTAAGCTATTGATTTAATGTAATTTTGTGGCCAGCCGCCAGATTGCCGGTTGCGGATCGATGGCGGGCGCATGCCCTCTCGTTTGTTGGCCCTTTCATAGCTAGTTTGGAAGGTACCGATTCGATGATTCCGAGGTACGCCCGCCCATGACCATCCGCCTGCACCGCGGCGATTTGCCGGATCTTTCCCGCTATACCGATTCGGTGGCGATCGATACCGAGACCATGGGGCTCAATCCGCATCGCGACCGGCTCTGCGTGGTGCAGCTGTCGAACGGCGACGGCTCGGCCGACGTGGTGCAGATTCCGCAAGGCCATACCGACGCACCCAACCTGAAAAAGCTGCTGGGTGACGCTGGCGTCACAAAAATCTTTCACTTCGCCCGGTTCGATATTGCCGCGCTTTACAACGCCCTGGGCGTGATGGCGCAGCCGGTCTACTGCACCAAGATCGCGTCGCGGCTGTGCCGCACCTATACCGATCGCCACGGCCTGAAAGACCTGGTGCGGGAGGTGCTCAACGTCGATCTGTCGAAGCAGCAGCAATCCAGCGACTGGGGCTCGCAGTCCCTGAGCGACGCGCAATTGGCCTATGCGGCCTCCGACGTGCTGCATCTGCATGGCCTGCGCGAGCGGCTCGATGCGATGCTGGCGCGGGAAGGGCGTACCGAGCTGGCGCAGGCCTGTTTCCAATTTCTCCCGACGCGGGCGCGGCTCGACCTGTCCGGCTGGGAAAACGAAGATATTTTTGCCCATTCCTGACGGCGGCGACAGGTTGACGCGTTGAAGCCCGTTTCGGGCCGCTGCCCCGTTTCGGTCACACTGCTCATTCTGGGTGGCTGGGCTGCGCCGCAGCGCGGTCCAGTGTAGACTGGGCGGGCAAAACCCTATTGGACAAGATTTGGGCGCTTCGGAGCAGCGGTGAATTCGGTTCAAAACCCAGCCTATCAAGCCGGAATGGACGCGCGCTTTGCCATCGCCGCGCGCCACAGCCGGCTGGTGCGGATCTTGCGGGTCGCGGTCCCGGCGGCGGTGATCCTGTCGATGAGCGCGATCGTCGCGATTTCGATCTTCAACCCGTTCCGCATCCTGGCTTCCAAGCTGCCGCTCGACGTCGGCAATCTCGTGGTGTCCGGCACCAAGATCACGATGGAGTCGCCGCATCTGTCCGGCTTCTCGCCGGACAAGCGGCCGTATGAGATGTGGGCCAAGACAGCGACCCAGGACGTCACCGACCCCGATCATGTCGAACTCAACACCCTGCGCGCCAAGATGCTGATGGAAGACCAGACCACGGTGGTGATGGACGCCCGCACCGGACTGTTCGACACCAAGTCGCAATTGCTCGACCTGCACAAGGATATCTTCCTGCAGTCCTCGACAGGTTACGAAGCGCGGATGACGCATGCGCTGGTCGATATCGCCAACAATACCGTGACGTCGGACGAACCGGTCGACGTCAAGCTCTTGAACGGCACGCTTCGGTCAGACCGGTTGCGAATTCTCGACCATGGCGCCGTGGCTTATTTCGAAGGCAACGTCGTGATGAACCTGATCATGGATCATCCCGATCCGTCGACGCCGCCCGCCGCCGATCCTGCTCCGCCGCCCGATCCTCCCGCTCAGCCCACCAAGGCGCGTTCCACCTCAGGTAAGCGCGCCGCCAGCGCGAAATGAAATTTTTGATGATGCACATTCAACACCATTGGATTGATCGGCGCGTCGCGCGGGGCCTTTGCGCCGCCTTGATGGCCATGGCGCTGATCGTCGCCAGCGAGGCCGGCGCGCAAAGCACGGTGCAGGGCGTGCCCAACGCCATGCAGGGCTTTTCGCAAAATCGCGACCAGCCGATCCAGATCGAAGCGGCGTCGCTCGAGATGCGCGACAAGAAAAAGGAAGCGACCTTCACCGGTGACGTGAAGGTGGTGCAGGGCGACACCACCATGAAGTCGAAGATTCTCGTGGTGTTCTATGACAGCGCCGGCTCGACGCCGGCGACCGGCACGCCGGCGCCGGCGGCTTCCGCCAAGGCACCGATCAAGGCCGCGACGCCCGGCCCCGGCGGCAGTTCGTCGATCCGGCGGCTCGAAGCCAAAGGCAATGTGATCGTGACCCAGAAGGATCAGGTGGTGACCGGCGAGACCGCCGTGTTCGACACCAAGACCAATCTCGTCACCATGCTCGGCGGCGTGGTCCTGACCCAGGGCAAGAACGTGTTGCGCGGCGACCGCCTCGTGGTGGACATGACGACCGGCGTGTCGCGGGTGGAATCGGACTCTGGCCGGGTCCAGGGCCTGTTCCAGTCTTCCGGGCAGGGCGGTAGCCCGCTGATACCCGGCCCAACCGCACCGGCCCCCGCCCCGGGCACGAAATCCAAATAACATCAATAAGTTGCCAAACCGCTGCCGCCATGGCGATTGAAACCTTGGCGGCAAGGCGATACACCCGCCGGACAATCGATGGCGCGATCGGCGCCGGAGCGTCTGGCGTTTCGCTGGGCAAGGGACATCTACTCATCCATGCTGAGGCGGCGAATCGAACTCGCCGCGGCGTTTGAGCGGAAGATCGACGGACGACCGCAAGAGGCTGAACGACGCGCGAATGGTGGATTTCCTCGGCATGTTCCGTCGGCGCGCGCCCAAACGCGGTCCGCAGGGATTCGCTCGGTCGCATAGCGACATTACGGCGTTGGGCGACAACATCGGCGATCTGCTGACCAGCCCGGTCCGCGATGCGCCGCCGCTGTTGCGGGACACGCCGCGCGAGGTGCCGCAGGTGCAGGTCCCGGTCCCGAAAAAGGCCGCCCCCGCGCCGGAAAAACCAAAGCCCCGTGCCAAGACCAATGGCGTCGCGGCGCCGCGCCTCGCCACCCGCGCGGGCTATCTGGCTGTGCATAGCGTGGAAAAGAGTTTCGGCTCCCGCCATGTCGTTCGCGGCGTCAGCATCTATGTCCGCCGCGGCGAGGCGGTGGGTTTGCTCGGTCCCAACGGCGCCGGCAAGACCACGGTTTTCTACATGATTACCGGGCTGATTCCGGCCGATCGCGGCACCATCGAACTCGACGGCCACGATGTCACCAAGCTGCCGATGTACCAGCGCGCCCGGCTCGGCATCGGCTATCTGCCGCAGGAAGCCTCGATCTTTCGCGGCCTCACCGTCGAGCAGAACATCCGGGCCGTGCTCGAAGTGGTCGAGCCCAGCAAGAAGAAGCGCGAGCACGAACTCGACTCGCTGCTGCAGGAATTCAACATCACCAAGCTGCGCAAGACGCCGTCGATCGCACTGTCCGGCGGCGAGCGGCGGCGCGTCGAGATCGCCCGCGCGCTGGCGACGCGGCCCAATTACATGCTGCTCGACGAACCGTTCGCCGGCATCGACCCGATCGCGGTCGGCGACATTCAGGATCTGGTGCGCCATCTCACCAACCGCGGCATCGGCGTGCTGATTACCGACCACAATGTGCGCGAAACGCTGGGGCTGACCGATCGCGCTTATATCGTTTACGCGGGGGAGATCTTGACAGAGGGCAATCCGGACGAGATCGTCAACAACCCGGATGTCCGGCGTCTTTACCTTGGCGAGGAATTCCGCCTCTAACCCAAATTTACAATTCGTCAAGCCGTGTACATCGCGATTGGAAAGAGCTAAGCAAGAAACGGACCAATTAGTGGATCGGTTTTTGCATCGATGGCCCTCTCGCAGCGATTAGAATTCCGCCAATCGCAGTCGCTGGTGATGACGCCCCAGCTGATGCAGGCGATCAAGCTGCTGCAGCTGTCCAATCTCGACCTTTCCGCCTTCGTTGAAGACGAGTTGGAGCGGAATCCGCTGCTGGACCGCGCCAGCGACGGCAATGAGCCGGCGGTGGCGGGCGAGCCCAGCCCGGAGCGGGCGGAGTTTTCCGACCACGAGGCTTCCGGTTCCACGGGCGACGACGGCCCGATGGACCATTTCGACACGCCGGATCGGGGTACCAGCGACGGTTTCGAGCCGGCCCAGGAAGAATGGATGAACCGCGATCTCGGCAGCCGCAGCGAGATCGAGCAGACCCTCGACACCGGCCTCGACAATGTCTTTCCCGAGGAGCCCGCCGAAGCCGCGGCGCGGTCGGCGCAGGACGCGGCTCCCACCGCCTATACCGAATGGGGCGGCGGCGCCTCGAACGACGACAGCTACAATCTCGAAGCCTTCGTGGCCGCCGAAATCACGCTCGGCAGCCATCTCGCCGAACAGCTGGCGGTGGCGTTTGCCGCGCCGGCCCAGCGCATGATCGGGCAGTATCTGATCGACCTCGTGGACGAGGCCGGCTACCTGCCGCCCGACCTGGGCCAGGCCGCCGATCGGCTCGGGGCTTCCGCCGCCGACGTCGAGGCGGTGGTTGCGGTGCTGCAGAAATTCGATCCACCCGGGGTGTGCGCGCGCAACCTCTCGGAGTGCCTGGCGATCCAGCTCCGCGAGAACAATCGTTATGATCCCGCCATGCAGGCGCTGGTCGAACATCTGGACCTGCTGGCGAAACGCGACATCGGCAATCTGCGCAAAATCTGCGGCGTCGATGACGACGACCTCGCCGACATGATCGGAGAGATCAGGCGCCTGGATCCGAAGCCCGGATTGAAATTCGGCTCGGCCCGGATGCAGACCGTGGTGCCGGACGTCTATGTGCGGCCGGGGCCGGACGGCGGCTGGCTGGTCGAGCTCAACAGCGACACGCTGCCGCGCGTTCTGGTCAATCAGGTCTATTATTCCGAGTTGTCGAAGACGATCCGCAAGGACGGCGACAAATCCTATTTCACCGACTGCCTGCAGAACGCGACCTGGCTGGTGCGCGCGCTCGATCAGCGCGCCCGCACCATCCTGAAAGTTGCGACCGAGATCGTGCGTCAGCAGGACGGGTTTTTTACCCACGGCGTCGCCCATCTGCGGCCGCTGAATCTCAAGGCGGTGGCCGACGCGATCCAGATGCACGAATCGACGGTTTCCCGGGTCACCGCCAACAAATACATGGCGACCAATCGCGGCAGTTTTGAATTGAAGTATTTTTTCACGGCGTCGATCGCCTCGGCGGACGGCGGCGAAGCCCACTCGGCGGAGGCCGTTCGTCACCACATCAAGCAATTGATCGATGCCGAAAGTCCGTCCATGATTCTGTCGGACGACACTATTGTGGAACGATTACGCGAGACCGGCATTGATATTGCCCGTCGTACCGTCGCGAAATATCGTGAAGCCATGCGAATTCCGTCTTCGGTGCAGCGCCGCCGCGACAAACAGAGCATGCTCGGCAATGCACTCAACGCTGCGCCTGCGACGTCCCCGGACCGGTCCCGCGACATCGCACCGGCTTGATGGCGCCGTTACATCTCTGGATAGTGTCCCTTCCCGTCGAGTCCCTTCCCTCCTGGCGAATCGAGGTTTTGCATGACCATCCGAGTCTCGGGCAAAAGCATCAGTGTCGGTGAAGCGTTGCGCGGCCGGGTCAGTGAGCGCACCGACGAGGTGCTGCGGAAATACTTCGACGGCAACTATTCCGGCCATATCACGCTGAGCAAGGATGGCTTCGGCTTCCGCACCGATTGTGCACTGCATCTGGATTCCGGTGTCACGCTGGAAGCCGAGTCCAATGCGGCGGATGCCTATGTCAGCGCCGACCAGGCCCTGGCGCAGATCGAAAAACGGCTGCGCCGCTACAAGAGCCGGCTGAAGGACAGATCCGCCCGCAAAACCCATGCCGCGACCGAAGCGATCCTGGAAATGGAGATGCCGACGCTCGACGCCCCGAGCTACATTATCGAGGCGCCGGCGGGCGAGCACGAGGATGAGGCCACCCCCTACAATGCCGTGATCATCGCCGAGGCTACCACCTCGCTGAAGCGGCTTTCGGTCAGCGAAGCCGTGACGGAACTGGACTTTACCGGTGCCCCGGTGATCGTGTTCCAGCACGGTTCCAGCGGGCGGGTAAACATCATTTACCGCCGACCGGACGGTAATGTGGGATGGGTCGACCCGCCGGTGGTTAACCCGCCCAATCGCCATTGACGCCCCGCCGGAGCGTCCCTATGGTCCGCCGCCTTCGACGGCCCCGGGCCGGGGAGAGTGAATTCTCCCGCTTGACGCCGCCTGTTCGAAGCCTATGTCACAACCTGACGGTTAACTTCACCTCGGAAGCTCCATGACGATTACCGATCTGGTCGCGCCCGAGGCGATTCTTCCGGCGTTGAAAGTCAACAACAAGAAGCAGGCGCTGCAGGAACTGGCGGCGCGTGCCGCCGCCCTCTCCGGGCAGAACGAGCGCTCGATTTTCGAGGTCCTGCTGCAACGCGAAAAGCTCGGCACGACGGCGGTCGGCTACGGTGTCGCCATCCCGCACGGCAAGCTGCCCAAAATGGAAAAGCTGTTCGGCCTGTTCGCGCGCCTGGAACGCCCGATCGATTTCGAGGCGATGGACGGCCTGCCGGTCGACCTGGTGTTTCTGCTCTTGGCCCCGGAAGGCGCCGGCGCCGATCACCTCAAGGCGCTGGCGCGGATCGCCCGGCTGCTGCGCGATCAGGACGTCGCCAAGAAGCTGCGCGCCTCCCGCGACGCCCAGGCGATCTATTCGGTGCTGGCGCTTCCGCCGGCAAGCGCTGCGTAAGTTCTCCCGCCTATACAACCATGCCGGTCCTGATAATCTCCGCCTGCGAGGCGCTGATTGCTGGAGGCGGGTGGTGAAACAACTCCTGATCATCGTGTTGATGGGAATCGCGGTCCCGTGCGCCGCCATGGCGCAGACCGATCCGGACTGGAAGCCGTGCCAGGCGGATGATGCTGCCACCGACGCCATCGCCGCCTGTACGCGCCTGATCGAGACCAACCAGCTTGGTCTGGGCGACCGCGTGACCGCCTACTACCATCGCGGCACGGCCTATTGGCGCAAGCACGACTACGATCGAGCCATCCTCGACGAGAACGCGGCTATCGAGCTAGATCCAAATTATGCCAACGCCTATATGAGGCGCGGAACCTGCTACGCCAGCAAAGGCGATTACGAGCGGGGCATGGCTGATGAGAGCAAGGCCATCGAGATCGATCCGGTAAACGCCAAAGCCTACAGCAACCGTGGCCTTTTTCGCAGCCGCAGAGGTGACCAGACCGGCGCGATCGCCGACACGACCAGGGCGATCGAGATTGATCCGAAATTTGCCAATGCTTACGGGGCCCGCGGGAATGCCTACTGGCGCAGCGGCGACAACGATCGGGCTATCGCCGATTTGAGCCGCGTGATCGAAATCGAGCCCAAAAGCAACTATGCATACGGGATCCGTGGGAGTGCCTACGCCCGCACGGGCGATTATGACCGCGCCATCGCCGATGCGAGCTCGGCGATCGAAATCGAACCGAACTCCCTCTACGCCTATCATGCCCGTGCTACCGCCTACGCAAATAAACGCGATTACGACCGCGCGTTATCCGACTACTCCAGGGGGATTGAAATCAATCCCAAGGACGTCTTTTCATACGAGGGCAGCGGGAGTGCCTACTGGTACAAAGGCGACTACGACCGCGCTTTGATCCAGTACACAAAGGCGATCGAACTCGATCCGAAAAACGTCTCCTCATACAACGGCCGCGGGAGTTCGTACGCCGCCAAAGGCGATTACGATCGCTCCATGGCCGAGTACAACAGGGCGATTGAAATCAACCCGGAAGACGCCGCCGCCTATGGAGGCCGCGCGGCTGCGTACTGGTATAAAGGCGATTTCGATCGCGTTTTGTCCGATTACACCAGGGCGATCGAAATCGACCCAAAAAGCGCCATCCCTTATGGGGGGCGCGGAGATGCGTACTTCCGCAAAGAGGATTATGATCGGGCTATCGCCGACGCCGCCAAGGCGATCGAAATCGACCCGGAATACATCTACGCCTACCGGGTCCGCGGTGATGCTTATGCCGCCAAGCATGACGGTATCGCCGCACTCGCCGATCGCAACAAGGTGATCGAGTTAACAAGTCGGCAAGCAGAGAGGCGAGATCGGCAACGGCAATAAAGCGATCGGGATCAGTCCGAAGCCAAGTCATACGCGACGCAGAGTCGCGTATGACGCCATCTTGAGCAGCCGCCCGTTCAGCGGCAGTCGCGCGTGCCGCGTCAGTGAACGCTGACGACCTGCAGCTCGTTGCTCCATGCATTCGCGATCGCCGCTTCGCGGCTGTCGGTCAGCAGGATCGGCGTACCATCGGCCGAACGCAGCGCGAACAGTTTCAGTCCGGGTGGATTTCGAAGACCGCCTCTCGCGGCCAAGCCGCTTAGCTCTTCGAAAGGGCCTTGGTAGCAACCTCAACTGTCGCGGGAGCTGTTAAAATTGACTTCCTCCCGTCGAAATGGAGCGCGCTTTCCCAAGGGTCGAACACCGCCACGCCGGCCTCGATAAATTCGCTGATGTCACGACTCACGACGATCAAGGCCTGCAGGGCGGCAATCGCTGCGATGAACAGATCAGGTTGACCGAAGGTGTGGCCACGCCTTTGGCCTTGAACGACCATAGTTTTCCATCGAACGATTACCTCTTCGGTAATGGCGAGAATGCGTCCGGCAAATAGGGGTCGCAGGTTTCGCTCCAGCCACAGACGAAGATCAGTTCTGCGCGCGGCGTCGCTCTGTTGCTCAACGCCATATGTTATTTCTGCCAGCGTGACGTCGGTAACGAACAGCGTCTCGCCCCGCTGAGCCGCGATGAAAGCTATGACGTTGGCATCGGGCTTGGTTTTGCGCAGCTCGGAAACGACGTTGGTATCGAGCAGCCAACCTCTCACAGCTCGATGTCCCGCACCCTGGATTTAACTGTGAGGCGGTCAAATTCCACCTCGGCCAACGGGGATGCGGCCAGCGCCGCGACGATATCTCGACCGGTCACCGGGCGTTGCAGCCGATCAAACTCGTCGGCGCCGACAATGACGACGGCATCTTTTCCGTGCAGCGTGACCCGTTGCGGGCCGCGCTGCTGCGCCTCCCGAACGACTTCACTGAAGCGCGCTTTTGCGTCCTGAAGCCGCCATCGCCCGGCGCCGGAGCCAGAGCGGCCAGTTACGGAGCGTTTTTTAGTTGTCGACATGGTCCATCTTTCTAGTCACGGTGACCAGAATTATAGATTGAACCCTGTCGAACGGCAAGAAAAGGGTTGGCCAAAAATTACGCGAGCCAACCCCCGATCGAGGTCATGCCCGCGTGTCGTAAATTCCTGCTAAGCGTCACCTGACGCAGCCAAGCTGCGCAGGCGACGTCTAAAAGCGCGTCGTCAGTGAACGCTGACGGCCTGCAGTTCGTTGCTCCATGCATTCGCGATCGCCGCTTCGCGGCTGTCGGTCAGCATGATCGGCGTACCGTCGGCCGAATGCAGCGCGAACAGTTTCAATCCCGGCGCGATCTTCGGCGCCTGCGGAAACAGGCCCGGCACGTCCTCGGAACGGATCTGTTTCACATAGGCGATATGGCCTTCGCCCATGGTCGCCAGCGCCTCGGGGGAGACGCCCGCCGTGTCATATACAAAACCAGCTTCAGTCATGGTCTCGACTCCTCTGTGAGATTAAGCGGTCGAGTCCGCTACTCGTTCCATTATTCGTGCTCATTGATGGCTATCGTCTTAACGACCCGTTCAGGCTCGGGCCTGGCGAGGTCGATGGACAACAGCCCGTTTTTCAAATCCGCACCCAGTACCTGCATCCCCTCCGCCAGCACGAAGGTGCGCTGGAAGTGGCGCGCGGCGATGCCGCGATGGATGTATTGCCGGGTCTTGTCGTCCTGTTGGCGGCCCCGGATCACGAGCTGGTTTTCCTCAATGGTTACATCGAGTTGGTCGCGGGTAAATCCCGCCACCGCCAGCGTGATGCGCAGGCGCTCGGGCTGGCCGTTGTTCCGGTCGCACCGCTCGATGTTGTAGGGAGGATAACCGTCGGCGCCTTTGACGACGCGGTCGAGCGCACGCTCGATTTCGTCGAATCCCAAAAGGAACGGACTGGATAACGAAGGAACACGCGACATAATTTACAAAGCCCTCTCGAAGCGACTTTGGCAGTTCAGGGCCCTTGCGGCGCCCCATGCAACCGGTCGGCGGATTGCCTTCCGGTCAACCAGCAATATGGGCATGATCCGAGAAGGGTTCAAGCACCTGCGGAATCGGCCGAATCAGCCCGAAAAACCGGTCAGAACTCGATCCGGCCGCGGCCGTCGGCGCGAAACAGGTGCAATTTGTCGCGCGGGGCAATCGCCCTGATTCGCGCGCCGATGTCGGGCCCGGTCGATCCGGGGATCCGCACGATTACCTCGCCCGGCGGGAGCTCGCCCGGATTGGCGCTGACGGCCGGCGCCTCGCCGCGGAAGGGGGTACCGTAGACGAATGTCTCCGGGCCGACCCGCTCGATCGCCTCCACGGTGAGCTCCAGCGCGACGCCGCCGGTGGCGACGCCGTCGGTGGAGATCACCAGGTCCTCGGGGCGAATTCCCAAAATGCCGGCTTCGGATGTCGCGCGGCTGTCGCCGGCGAATTGCGCGCGGATCTCGTCGTCGCGCAGCGGCAGCAGGTTCATCGGTGGTGCGCCGATGAACGACGCCACGAAAGTGGTGGCGGGTTTCTGGTAGATCTCGAGCGGATTGCCGATCTGCTCGACCTGGCCGCCATTCATCACGACCAGAATATCCGCCAGCGTCATCGCCTCGAGCTGGTCGTGGGTGACGTAGATCGCCGTGGTCTTGAGCCGGCGTTGCAGCTTGCGGATTTCGACCCGCATCGCGATGCGCAGCTTGGCGTCGAGATTGGACAGCGGCTCATCGAACAGGAACACTTTTGGCTGGCGCACGATGGCGCGTCCCATGGCGACGCGCTGGCGCTGTCCGCCGGAGAGCTGGCGCGGCTTGCGATCGAGCATCGGGCCGATTTCGAGAATCCGCGCGGCTTCGCGCACCCTGCTGTCGATCTCGGGTTCCGCCATGCCGCGATTGCGCAGCCCATAGGCCATGTTGTTGTAGACGCTCATATGCGGATAGAGCGCGTAATTCTGGAACACCATGGCGATGTCGCGCTCGGCCGGCTCGATCTGGTTGACGATGCGCCCGCCGATGTCGATGTCGCCCGAGGTAATGGTCTCGAGCCCCGCCACCATCCGCAGCAAGGTCGACTTGCCGCAGCCCGACGGGCCGACCAGCACGCAGAACTGGCCGTCACCGACCGCGAAATCGATGCCCTTGATGGCCTCGAAGCCACCGACGTAGGTCTTGCGGACGTTGCGCAGCGTGACGTTAGCCATGGGCTACCTTCGGTAGGGGGGAGTAGCGAATAGGGAGTAGCGAATAGGGAAAGCAAGGGACGAGCGCGAGGGATCGTAGCGTGCTTTTTCTATTCGCTATTCGCCAATCGCTACTCCCTATTCGCCTCTTCATTTCTCCGTCTCGACCATTCCGCGCACGAACAGGCGCTGCATGAACACCACCACCGCGACCGGCGGCAGCATGGCGAGGACGGCGGTGGCCATCGCCAGCTGCCATTCGGCCAGTTCGTCCGTCGTGGTCAGCATCTTCTTGATGCCGGTGACGATGGTCTGCATCGAGTCCTGGGTGGTGATGAGCAGCGGCCACAAATACTGATTCCAGCCATAGATGAACTGGATCACGAAAAGTGCTGCGATCGTCGTGATCGACAGCGGCAACAGCGTATCCTTGAAGAAGCGAAACGGTCCGGCGCCGTCGATGCGCGAGGCTTCCAGCAGCTCTTCCGGAATCGTCATGAAGAACTGCCGGAACAGCAGCGTGCCGGTGGCGGAGGCGATCAGGGGCAGGATCAGCCCGGCATAGGTGTCGAGCATGTGCAGGTCAGCGACCACCTTGTAGGTCGGATAGATGCGGACCTCGACCGGCAGCATCAGGGTGACGAAGATGATCCAGAACGCGGTCTTGCGGAACGGAAAGCGGAAATACACCACGGCATAGGCCGACAGGATCGAAATGAAGATCTTGCCGATCGCGATGCCGGCGGCGGAAATGAACGAATTCATCAGCATCTGGCCGACCGGTTCGCGGCTATAGCGCGCGCCGCCGACGAACACCGCCCGGTAGTAGTTTTCCAGAAAATGACCGCCCGGCGAAAGCGGCATGTTGCCGCTGATCACCGTTGCGGCGTCATGGGTGGACGCGATCAGCGCGAGGTAGACCGGAAACGCGACGATGAACACGCCGAACGTGAGGATGGCGTAGGCGATGATGTCGCTCCACGGGCGGTGCTCGACCATCAGTACTGCACCCTGCGCTCGACATAGCGGAACTGGATCGCGGTCAGCGCGATGACGATGATCATCAGCACCACCGACTGTGCCGCCGAACCGCCGAGGTCACCGCCGGTCCGTCCGTCGGCGAACACCTTGTAGACCAGGGTCGTGGTCGCGCCGGCCGGGCCGCCGCCGGTCACCGCGTCGATGATGCCGAAGGTTTCGAAGAAGACGTAGACGATGTTCACCACCAGCAGAAAGAACGTGGTCGGCGACAGCAGCGGGAAGGTGATGGTCCAGAACCGCCGCATCGGGCCGGCGCCGTCGATTGCGCCGGCTTCCAGCACGCTTTTCGGAATCGACTGCAGGCCCGCCAGGAAGAACAGGAAATTATAGGAGATCTGCGTCCACACCGCGGCCATCACCACCAGCGCCATGGCAGGGTTGCCGTTGAGCATCGGATTCCAGTCGAAATTCATCCAGCGCAGCGGCCGCGCCAGGGTGCCGAGCGTGGGATGAAACATGAAGATCCACAGCACGCCGGCGACCGCGGGGGCGACCGCATAGGGCCAGATCATGAAGGTCTTGTAGGCGGACGCCCCCTTGAGATTCTTGTCGGCCTGGGTGGCAAACAACAGCGCGATAGAGAGCGACAGCGCCGCGACCAGCGTCGAGAACACCACCGTCGTCAGCATCGCCTTGTAATATTCGGGCTGCGCGAACAGCGTCTGGTAGTTCTCCCAGCCGATGAATTCGGACGACAGTCCGAAGGCGTCCTCGCGCAGGAACGATTGCCAGAGCGCCTGGCTGGCCGGCCAGTAGAAAAACACGAATGTGATGATGAGCTGCGGCACCAGCAGCAGATAGGGCAGCAGCCTGTTGTTGAAGACGACGGACTTTTCCATTCGGGGCGTCTGGTCCTACAGCATGATCCCGAAAAGTGGGTACCGGTTTTCGGATAAGATCATGCTCAAACAATAAGCTAGAGTGGGATGACGATTCGAAGATAAGTCATCCCACTCTAGCGGGAAGGCTTGCGCGGGCGAAGACCTCTCCTCTCCGGAGCGGAGAGGGAGGCTTCGCGAATGGCTTATTTTGCGGTCTTCTCGAACGTCCGCAACAGCGCATTGCCACGGGTCACCGCGGCGTCAAGCGCGTCCTTGGCGGTCTTCTGCCCGGCCAGCGCGGCCTCGATTTCCTCGCCCCAGATGTCGCGCATCTGCACCATGTTGCCGAAGCGCAGGCCCCGCGAATTCTCGGTCGGCTCCTTGTTGGTCAGCTCCTTGAGGGGTGTTTCCGGAATCGGGTTCTTCTCATAGAACCCGGACGCTTTGGTCTTCTCGTAAGCCGCCCTGGTGATCGGCAGATAGCCGGATTCCTGATGCAGTCTGGCCTGGCGGTCGGTGTCGGAAAGGAAAGTGAAGAACTTCGCCACCCCTTTGTATTCCTCGGGCTTCTTGCCGCCCATCACCCACAGCGACGCGCCGCCGATGATCGAGTTCTGCGGTGCGCCCGCAACATCCGGGTAATACGGCATCGGCGCCGAGGTGAAGTCGAACTTCGCGGTGCCTTTCGCTGTCGCATAATAGCCCGAGGAGGTCAGGAAGATGGCGCATTCGCCCGAACCGAAGCGGCTTTCGCTTTTGTTGTCGCGGCCTGAATAATCGTAGGTCTTGTCCTTTTGCAGGTCGATCAGGTTCTGCAAATGCTTGACCTGCAGCGGCGTGTTGAACGCCAGCACGGTGTCGAAGCCGTCGAGGCCGTTGGCCTTGGTGCCGATCGGCACGTTATGCCAGGCGGAAAACTGTTCGATATTGGCCCAGGTCGCCCAGGCATTGGAGAAGCCACAGGTGGCGTGGCCGGCCGCCTTCAGCTTCCCGGCGGCATCGAACACCTCAGGCCAGGTCTTCGGGATTTCGGCGACGCCGGCCTTTTTCAGCTCATCCTTGTTGATCCACATCACCATCGAAGAGGAGTTGAACGGAAACGACAGCATGTCGCCCTTGGAGGTCGAGTAGTAGCCGGTGATGGTCGGCAGGTATGCCTTGGGATCGAACGGCTCGCCGGCATCCTTCATCAGCTGATAGACCGGCTTGATGGCGCCGGTGGCGCTCATCATGGTGGCGGTGCCGACCTCGAACACCTGAATGATATTCGGCGCGTTGCCGGCCCGGAACGCGGCGATGCCGGCATTCATGGTGTCGGCATAGCTGCCCTTGAAGGTCGGTACGATTTTGTAGTCGCTCTGGCTGGCGTTGAAGTCTTCGGCGAGCTTGTTGACGATATCGTTGTTGCCGCCGGTCATGGCGTGCCACCACTGGATCTCCGTCACCGCATAGGCCGGGGAGGCGAGGGCGAAAGTTGCCGCGAGTGTGGAGGCAAGGCCGAAATATCGAAGACTCATTCAAATTCTCCCGGGTGGCCATCATTATCGTTGTGCGCGATAGCAGCGCCGAATGACGTGCAAGTGACCGTATAAATCATCGTATAAGGGAGGCAATGGTAAGGGGGAAGCGCCCGCGAAGGGAAGCCGGAAAATAGGTGGAGTGGCGCCTATCAGCGAGTCGTCCCGGACAAGTGAGTTTACGAGCGCGATCCGGGACCCATACGCCGAGGAGTCCCGGTTTCGGTACGGCGGCAGACGCGCTCTTCTGGCAATTGCCGCCAGGGGTTCTGGGTCCCGGCGTTCGCCGGGACGACCCGCGGGGATCTCAGCGCTTTCGTTCCGGGCCGCTCACGGTGCCCTTGGCGACCAGTTCGTCGATCTCGGGCTTCGAATAGCCGAATTCCGTCAGTACCGCGCTCGCGTGTTCGCTGAATTTCGGCGGGACGCTGCGCAGCGACGCTTTATTCCGCGCAAAGCGGATCGGCGAGGCTACGCCCTGGTACCAGTCCTTTTCGATCACGTCGCCACGGTGGACGGTATGGGCGTTGGTCAGCGCCTTGTCGATCGACTGCACCGGTCCGGCGGGCAGCCCGGCATCCAGCAGGCGGTCGCATAACGGTTCGGAGTCGTACTGGCTGAACACCGCTTCGAGTTCGGCGCGAAGCGCCATGCGGTTGGCGATGCGATCCTTGTTGCGCGCGAAGCGCGGATCGGTGCCGAGTTCCGGCTTGCCGATCTCTTTGCACAGCTTGCGGAAGGTGCCGTCATTGCCGACGCCGGTGAAGATCTTGCCGTCGCGGGTGGCGAAGATCGAATAGGGCACCAGGTTCGGGTGCTCGTTGCCGGTGAGCGCCGGCGGCTTGCCGTGCATGAAATAGTTCGCCGCGTGCGGATGCATGATGGCGAGGCCGGTTTCATACAGCGTGGTTTCGAGGAATTGGCCGACACCGGATTTTTCGCGTTCCGAAAGCGCCATCAGGATCCCGATCGCCGCGTAAAGTCCGGTGGTGATGTCGACAAGCGGAACGCCGATCCGCATCGGTCCGCTGTCCGGGGAGCCGGTAGCGGCGATCATCCCGGTCATGGCCTGGATGATGGCGTCGTAGCCGGGATTGCCGCCGCGCGGGCCGTCGCCGCCGAAGCCGGAAATCCGGCAATGCACCAGCCGCGGAAATTTCACGCTCAGCACGTCGTTGCCGATGCCCCATTTGTCGAGCGTGCCCGGCTTGAAATTCTCGATCAGGACGTCGGCGCCCTCCAGCAATTTGAGCAGGACGTCGCGACCGCCTTGGGAGGCGAGGTCGAGCCCGATCGAACGCTTGTTGCGGTTGATGCCGATGAAGTAGGCCGCGTCCTCGTCATGGAACGGCGGTCCCCAGTCGCGCACCTCGTCGCCGGCCGGCGGCTCGACCTTGATGACGTCGGCGCCGTGATCGGCCAGGATCTGCGTGCAATAGGGCCCGCCGAGCACGCGCGTGAGATCGATCACGCGCAATCCGGTCATGGTTCCCGGTGCAGTTGGTGAACTCATGGAATCGACTCTCGCTCGAATGAGAAAGTGGGACGGAGGAGCGTTCGATTCCAGAGCTAGCGGTCTTCCGGCGCGGCGGCAATGCCCTCGCGTGCGCAGGTGCATGCGAGCGGCAGCCGTCGAGCGAACTCCCGTGCGACGAATGGCCCGCCGATTGTCTCGGCGGGCCATCCGGCGGAGCTATTACACAACCGTCAGGCGTACATCCACGTTGCCGCGGGTGGCGTTGGAATAGGGGCACACTTGATGCGCCTTCTCCACCAGCGCTGCGGCTTCCTCGCGCCCGAGGCCGGGCAGCGAGACGGCGAGGTCGATATCCAGTCCAAAACCGCCGGCCGAGCGCGGTCCGATGCCGACGGTGGAAGTCACCGATGCGTCCGCGGGTACCTTCGGGCCGCCCTGCGAAGCAACGAACTTCATGGCGCCGATGAAGCAGGCGGCATAGCCGGCGGCGAACAGCTGCTCGGGGTTGTTGCCGGCGCCGCCGCCACCACCGAGTTCCTTTGGCGTCGTCAGTTTGACGTCCAGCGCCCCGTCGAGGGTGGCGGCGTGGCCGTCGCGGCCGCCGGTCGCCTTGGCGCTGGTCTTGTAGAGCACGTTTACGGACATGGTGATCTCCCTATTTTCCCGGTTCAACGCGGATTGTATTGCACGCAATTAGATTGTGCGCAATACATAAATAGAGGCCACAATTTAATTGTGATCAATTGATTGTGCGCTGGACTCCAGAATGGACCCGCAGCATATCAGCCCGGAGGTTTGTCATGGCAAAAAAGCCCGCCACTCATTTACCGCTGATGCTCGACAATCAGCTTTGTTTCGCGGTGTATTCCACCGCGCACGCTTTCAATCGCGTCTACAAGCCATTGCTCGACAAGCTGGGGCTGACCTATCCGCAATATCTGGTGATGCTGGTGCTGTGGGAGCGCGACGATGTGCCCGTCAAGGACATCGGTGAGCGGCTGTTTCTGGACTCCGGGACCCTCACGCCGTTGCTCAAGCGGCTCGAGGCCGCGGAACTGATCCGGCGCACCCGCAATGCGGACGACGAGCGTCAGGTGCTGATCGCGCTGACATCGCAGGGCCAGGCGCTGCGCGAAAAAGCCAAAGCCGTGCCCCAGGGGATCCTTGCCGCCTCGGCCTGCTCGGTCAGCGAACTGATGACGATGAAAAACGATCTCGTCGCGCTGCGCGACAAGCTTAATGCGGCGTTGGGGGAGTGAACGGATAGGCGTCAGAGGCGCTTTTTCGCGAAGGCGCGGCCGGATCCTGACTTCAGATAGGTCTCGAACGGGATCGCCTGTTTTTCATCGCTGAATGCGACATAGGTTTTGATCCGCCAAGGCTTGTACTTCGAGGTATGGGGCACCTCGCCGGCGTTGTGTTTTGCCAGTCGCGTCCGGAGGTCGTCGGTGAGACCGACGTAGAAGTGCTCGGAATCGAGGCTTTCGAGGATGTAGACGTATTTCATACGACCTGCCGAGGCCTGCCTTCGCCCTGCGGGCTACGGCGCGGCATCCTTCGCTTGCTTCGCCACGAGAGGATTTCCGGCTTGCCGAGCCGAAGCTTGCGAAGCAAGCGAAGGATGGTGGAGCCAGGCGGGATCGAACCGCCGACCTCTTGCATGCCATGCAAGCGCTCTCCCAGCTGAGCTATGGCCCCTAACCGTGGGACGCGGGGCAAATCACCGCGTGCGTGCGAACCCTGAACACAGTTCAGGGCCGATCTCAAGTCTCCTCGTCGCCGCCGACGTCGCCGATGATGTCGGTGACGTCCTCGTCGCCTTCTTCCTCGTCGGCGATGAAGGTGGAATCGTCATCGTCGTCGTCTTCGATGGTCTCGTCGATTTCGATGTCGTCTTCCGACTCGGGAACGACGGCCTTGACCTTGCCGGTGTTCTCCTCGGCGTCGGCTTCCTCGAGCGGCACCAGTTCTTCAGCCTCGACCGGCTCCGGCGTTGCTTCGGCGGCGGTGGCGGCGGCCGCGGCACTGGCGCGGGCGGCCGCGTCGGCGCGGGTCCGCGGCGGCGGGATCGGCGCGATCGGCACCACCTCGCCGGTGTAGGGCGAAATCACCGGGTTCTTGTTGAGATCGTAGAATTTCTTGCCTGTCGTCGGGCAAATGCGTTTGGTTCCGAGATCGGATTTGGCCACGTGTGGAATCCTGGGAATTTCTGAAAAACGGTGCTTCACTTGGCTAGTTGCCGAGCCACTGTCAATAGCGCTTTGCGGGAGACGGATGCCTGCGTGACGCCGCGCGGCCTCTGTGATACCTGCCGCCGGCGCAGAGGACACAATCTTGACCAATTCAGATCACCTTGCCGATCATCCGACGCCGCTGGAGGCCCGCGCCAGCGGCCCCCTGACCGGGAAGGTCCGCGTCCCCGGCGACAAGTCGATTTCGCACCGCGCCCTGATTTTGGGGGCGCTGGCGGTCGGCGAAACCCGGATTTCGGGCCTGCTCGAGGGCCAAGACGTGCTGAATACCGCCAAAGCCATGCGGGCGCTGGGCGCGCAGGTGGAGCGAACCGGGGATTTCGCTTGGGGTGTGCGCGGCGTCGGCGTCGCCGGGTTCGCAGAGCCACAGGTTCCGCTCGATTTCGGCAATTCCGGCACCGGCTGCCGACTGGTGATGGGCGCGGTCGCGGGCTGTCCGATCGCGGCAATCTTCGACGGCGACGCGTCCTTGCGCAGCCGCCCGATGCGGCGGGTGCTCGATCCGCTG
>JAQGJF010000394.1 GCA_028290765.1 Tardiphaga sp. | reverse complement strand
TCATTTCGGGCGGTAGCGAGGTGCGAGTGTGTCATCGAGCACCGGCTTGAGCGCTTTCTTTTGTTGCTCTTCCCAGGTCTTGGGGTCTGTTGCAGGTCCGTCATAGGCCGCAGCAAAGTTGTCGAGCGGCAGCACCAAGGTCAGGGGCGCGCCGTTCGAATTGATCGCCTGGACGATCACGTTTTTCCCCTCCTTGAGGTTGGCGATCAGCTCCGGGGTGGCCTCGTAATCCGACATGCAACCATTGGCGAAGCAAATCACGTAGGGACTCTGTGCCGGCGCGTGGCTGTCGATAATTACGCGCGTGCCGTGCACCAGTTGCATGCCGAGCGGGAGCGTAACGCGAAAGGTCTTCTTCGGCTCGCCTTCCGGCTCGATGAAGACGGCGGCGATGACCGGCTGACCGGACTCGTTGCGACCGTCCTTGCCGGTAAAGCAGACCTGCTTGGCGGCGTTCGCGTCCTGGCCCTTCAGGCAGAATTTCACCCACGGAGTATAGGAGAGTTGGATCGGCGGTTGTGGCGTTTCATCCGCAGCAGAGGCGGCTGAACCTGCGAGCAGGAATATCGCGCTGAGCAATCGGGCCGACCGTCGCATGGGCGTTTCCCCAAAACAAACACCGGACGTGCAGGGAGACCTGCCTTGGTGGCTTTTTTGTGGGGCCTTTTGATAACCGGCCGTTGCGCGGTCTGAATTCGAGGCTGCATCGCGCAGCCGAACTAATTTCTATCGAATTCGCGGCCCCAGAAAATAAGTCAGCATCGTGCCTTTGCCCCGGATAGCGACCTCGCCGCGCAGCTCGCAGTGAAAAGCGTCGCGGACATGGGCATAGGTGGCTTCCGAGATCTGGATGCGGTTGGGCAGGCCGGAGGATTCGAGGCGGCTCGCCGTATTCACGGTGTCGCCCCAGACGTCATAGATGAAGCGATGCTGGCCGATCACGCCGGCCACCACATCGCCGGAGTGGATGCCGATGCGGGTTTCGAGCGGTTCGCCGAACTTGGCCCCGATGTCGTTGACCGCTTCGATCATGCCGAGCGCCATGTCGGCGACGGCGAGGGCGTGATTGGTCTGCTGTTCCGGCAAGCCGCCGGCGACCATGTAGGAGTCGCCGATGGTCTTGATCTTTTCGAGGCCGAGCCCTTTCGCCAAGTCGTCGAATGCCGAAAACAGCTGGTTGAGGAGTTCGATGATCTGGCTTGGCGAGGACCGGCCGGCCAGGCTGGTGAAGCCGACAAGGTCCGAGAACAGGATGGTGGTTTCGGGAAAACGGTCGGCGATGGCGACCTCGCCCTGACGCATTCGCTCGACGATGGTGGCAGGCAGGATATTCAGCAACAGCGCGTCGGATTTGCTTTTCTCGGCCTGCAATTGCTGGGTAAAGGCCTGTTCGCGGTCGCGCAGGCGCTTCCGCTCCAGGGAAGCATTGATGCGCGCGTTGAGCAGCACTGGATCGAAAGGCTTTGGGAGATAGTCTTCGGCCCCGGCCTGAATGCAGCGCACGATGCTGTCGATCTCGTCGAGCGCCGAGATCATGATGACCGGAAGGTGTCGGACCGCGGGATCGCTTTTGAGCCGGGTCAGCACTTCGAAGCCGTCCATGTCGGGCATCATCACATCGAGCAGGACCAGATCGAAATCCGCGCCGGCCAACGCCTCCAGCGCCGCTCGGCCACCATCGGCCTTGATGACGACATGGCCGTCGCGGCCGAGCCGGCGCGCCAGCAACTCGCGATTGGCTTCCACATCATCGACAACGAGAATGCGGCTGGATTGCTGCAGCTCGCGCTTCTGCGCCGGCGCAATCGGGGCCATCGGTGCCATCGAGGAAACGATCTCGTCGGCCGCTTCGCGGGCCGGCATCCCTGCCGGCGCAGGCGTCTCGGGCGCTTCAAACATCGCGACATCGGTCAGGCCGATCAGCTTGTCGACCTGCCCAAGCAGATGATCGGCCGCGGCGAGCAGCTTTCCCACCTCCGTCAACAGGTCTTCGCGGTCGGCATCGTTCGCCTCTTCCATGATCAATTCGCCGTAGCCCTTGATCGCATTGAGCGGCGTTCGCAAGTCGTGACGCAGTCTGGACTGGAAGGCGGCGAAGCCGTCCGCATCCTCAAACGAGGTTTGCGCGGCGAGTTTCAAAAGCTCGTCGAGTTGCTTCTTCAGCAGCATCGCCGCCGCGTGGATGCGCCCGAGATCGGACGTCAGGTCCTCGTTCTGGTTGCGGCGGGCCTCCTCGATCAGGGTCTCGGTCAAACCGATCACGATCGCGATCGGCGCCTCGAACTCCTGGCGGACCAGGGTGGTGAGCGCACGTTCGAGGCGGTGATCGGATCGGGGTATGGGAGTGCCGAAGGCCGTCATCATCAACTAGCCTCGCGGGCGCGCGAGCAGGGCGTCGATCTTCTCGAGCAGGCGCGGCATCTCGATCGGCTTGGTGTCGTAGTCGTCGCAACCCGCCCCGAGTGCCTTCTCGCGGTCGCCCGCCATGGCGTGGGCGGTCAATGCAATGATGGGAATGTGCCCGGTCGCCTCGGCGGCCTTGACGCGTCGGGTCGCCTCCCAGCCGTCCATCACCGGCAGGCTCATGTCCATCAGGATCAGGTCGGGGCGCTCGCCTTCAGCCATGGTCACGGCCTGTCCGCCGTCGACCGCCATCACGACGTCGAACCCTTTGCGCATCAGCCGCCGCGACAGCATATCGCGGTTCATTTCGTTGTCTTCCACCAGCAATATCTTCGCCATTAGCCTACCTTGTTGAACGGCATCATGTCTCCGCAATGACCGCGTTGCGCGCCGGACGTCGTCCGACCGCCTTGCCGATCGCGGCCGCGATGTCCGTATCGATCGAAACGCCCTTTTCAATGACGCTGCGCGCCTGGTCCGACAGTCGCTCGCGCTCCGCCGCCGTCAGTTGCTTGGCCGTAATGACGACGACAGGAATGTGGCGCCAGTCGGCACGGCTGTTGAAACTATCCAGGAATTCGAAACCGTCCATCTCCGGCATCATCAGGTCGAGCAGGATGAGGGCCGGCACCGGATGTTCGGCAAGCCAGGCCAGCGCCTGGCGGCCGTTAGTGACTTCGGCCACCGTGAGACCGAGCTTGCCGATGGTATGGCGGACGGTTTCGCGGGTCGCCATGTCGTCTTCGACCACCAGGATGGGACCGTCACGCGACAGCAGCCGGCGCAGCAGCGCGGTCAAGGCACCGCGATCGATCGGCTTGGTCATCACCTCGGCGGCGCCGAGCGAAAGGCCGATGCTGCGGTCCGGCGCGACCGTCACGATGATGACGGGGATGTCGCAGAGTTCGGCATCGGCCTTCAAGGCGCCGAGCACCGCCCAGCCATCCTTCTTCGGCATCAGCACGTCGAGCGTGATGGCATCCGGGCGCAGTTTGCGGGCCAGCTCCAGCGCCTCGTCACCGCCGCGGGCCTGGACGGCGTGGTAGCCTTCACGCCTCAGATTGGAGGTCAGGAGGTCGCGGGCGGCCGGATCGTCGTCGACCACCAGCACGGTGATGACGGGTTCTCCCGCGTCGCGCGGTCCAGTGTGGGGCGTTCCAGGCGCGGCATCGGCCGGAGCGGTGGACTGTTCGGATTCAGCGGCCTGATCGGGAAGGGTGATTGTAAAGGTCGAGCCTTCGCCCTCGCGGCTTGCCACCGCGATGTCGCCGCCGAGTAGCCGGCAGAAATGCCGCGTGATCGCGAGACCGAGGCCGGTGCCGCCGAATTTCTTGGTGGTCGAAGCGTCGGCCTGGCTGAAGGCCTGGAACAACCGTCCGAGCTGTTCGGGATTCATGCCGATGCCGGTGTCCGAGATGGTCATCTGGACCGTCGGGCGATCGGCCTGGATCCGTTCGACGGCGAGGGTCAGCCGGCCATTGTGGGTGAACTTGCTGGCGTTGCTGAGAACGTTGAGCAGGCTCTGTTTCACCTTGGTGCGGTCGGTGCGCATGCCGCCGACGCCGGCCCCCAGCCGCAATTCGAGCGTGTTGCCGTTCCTGGCCACCAAAGGCGTGATGATCGCCCTGACTTCTTCGACCAGCGCGGCGATGTCGACGTCCTCGATGAACACGTCCATCTTGCCCGCTTCGACCTTGGACAGATCCAGGATGTCGTTGATCAGGCCCAGCAGATGCCGGCCGGCGCCTTCGATCTTCTTGAGGTCCGGGACCAACTCCTCCTGGCCGCTGTCGGCGGCGTCTTCCTGGAGGATTTCGCTGTAGCCGATGATTGCATTGAGAGGTGTCCGCAGTTCGTGGCTCATATTGGCTAGGAACTGGCTCTTGGTGCGGTTGGCGACTTCGGAAAGTTCGCGCGCCTGTTCGAGTTCGAGGTTGTGCTGCCGCAGTTCGGTGACGTCAGAATACACCGCGACCGTGCCGCCGTCCTGAATGCGGCGCTCGCTGATGCGGATGTATCGGCCGCCATAATTATATTCGGCGAAGCCGCCGGAATGCTCGCGCCGGGCGATCCGCTCGGCCATCCATTCCTGCGCGCTCTGGCTGCCGAGATCGACCAGCTTGCGCGCCACCACCGCCTCCAGCACCTGATTGAAGGTGGTCCCCGGCTTGATGATATCGGAAAGCCCCGGATAGATGCTGCGGAACTGTTCGTTGAACACGACGATACGGTCCTCGGCGTCGTACAGCACAAAACCCTCGGAGATCGTCGCGATCGCGGCTGCGATGGTCTTGCGCTGCCGCTCGGCCTCGGCGGCAAAGCGGTCGCGTTCCTTGAGGCTGTCGCGAAACATGCCGAGCGTGCGCGCCATGGCTCCGATCTCGTCGGCGCCGGCGGCCGGAATGGGCACCGACAGATCGCCGGCGCTCAGTCCGTCGATGGCGCCGACCAGATGGCGCAGCGGCAACGCGATCGACCGCAAAATCGCCAGAGTGAGCAGCGTGCCGGCGATCAGGATCAGCAGGTCGAAGATCAATGTCCGCTGCGTCGCGGTGGTGACGTCATCGACCAGCCGCTGCCGTTCGGCCGTCAACTCATCCCGCAACTCGTTGACCAGCGAGGTCAGGAGTTCGTCGACCTTGACGCTGTGTTCGCGCGCCTGCGCCAGCAGCGAATTGCCGATGACGCGCTGCTCGTCGGTATATTTATCCACGGCGGCGTTGGCGGATTTTTCGAATTCGCTTCGCTCGGCGCGAACCGCCGCCACCAGTTTGGGTTTGCGCGGCGCGAGCTGATCGAGATAGCCGTCCATGCGGCCGCGTGCCGCCGCGGCGTTGCGCTCCGAGACGGTGAGCAGGCTGACGGCGAGGTCGGTCAGCCAGTAACGCAACTCGCCGAACGCGATCCGCGCGCTGTTGGCCGATTCCATCACGCTGCTCAACTCGGTCTCTTTCGCGACCGCCGCCGAATTGTCCGCGAGCTTGCGCGTCAAATAGAGATTGGTGGCGACCAGCATGCACAGCAGGGCGCCTGACAGGATGATCAGCCGGGCCCGGATGGTGAGACGAGACATCAGCCCCGGGACTACTTGAATAGCGTAACGCTGATCACCGCACCGAGGTCGCCTTCCTTGCCGCCCTCCTTGGGGTAACCGGTGATGTCGGTCTCGCCCTTGGGCGATCCGTGGCAGCTCAGGCACGATGACGCGTAATATTCCGGCATCATCATGCGATAGGCCGAGCGTCCCTTGGAGTTCGCGACGCCTGCAAAAACCTGGCCCTGAGGCCACTCCGCCTGCAGCAGCTTGCCGCGGATCACGTTGGCTTCCCATTCGTCGGGCCGGGATTTGCGGTTGCGCACCAGTTGCTCGGGCGCCGTCACCTTGATTTGCGCCTCGTCCTTGGCGCGATTCTCGAAGGCTTCGTTGACGAGCCGTGCGAACACCGCCGGGATGAAGGCCTTGAAGCCGACGCCCTTGGCGTTGATGGTCGACTGATTGGCGTCGGTAGCTTCGACGATCGCGTCCATCTGGGCCCGCAGCAGCCGGCCAAGGCGAGATGCCGGATCGATGGTCGCGGGATCCGTCCCGGTTGCCTTCTTGTAGTTCTCGACCGCTTGCTGCAGCACCACCTGGCCGCTCAAACCCTTGTCGCCGAGCTCGGGATCGTTGATCCGGCCCTGGTTGTTGGAGATCACCT